>CAKZOY010000079.1 GCA_937138275.1 uncultured Chloroflexota bacterium | reverse complement strand
GCCGCCGCCCCGCAAAACCCCATTTTTCTCCCCCCTCCCCGTGGGGTTGTAGATTTTCTCAGCACCCTCCTTGACGGGGAAGGGCGACACCGGCTTTCAGCCTGCTATGGGGTGAAGAGATTTGGAGGGGCAATTCCCAGCGGATAAAAACACAGAACCCCGCCGAGGCGGGGTCCTGTGTCGTTCTGGTCAGAGATGATCTACGGGTTGAGACCCGAAACGATCCGGGAGAAGACGTTGCTGACCTGGCCACCCAGCAGAGTGAGGATGATGATCACCACAATGGCTACCAGAACGAGAATCAGCGCATACTCCACCAGGCCCTGGCCTTCCTCACGAGGCAGATACAGCATTTTGTTCACCTCCTTTCCGTATTAGGATTTTTCTAAGGTTGCTTTTATTATGCCATAAAATCTGCAGGGGTCAATAGGAAAGTAGTACTATTACCCCGCACGCTGCGGATACAGGGTTATACCACCCGGCAGATGAACCCCTTGAGGTACGCTCCTTCCGGGAATGTCAGGGCAACCGGGTGATCGCCGGCCTGATGCAGGTAACCGATGATCTGCACCTCCCGCCGGGCGTCCAGCGCCGCGCCGAAGAGGATTTTCTGGAAAAGGTCAGGGGAGATCGCTCCGGAGCAGGAGGTGGAAAAGAGGATTCCGCCGGGCCGAAGCAACTGGAAGGCTATCAGATTTATGTCTTTGTAGGCCCGGGCCGCTCGCGGGACATCCTGCGCGGAGGGGGCGAATTTGGGTGGGTCCAGGAGGATCAGGTCAAAACGGCGCCCGGTGGCCCGGAATTCTCGCAGAACGCGCGGGACATCCCCCTCTATAAACTCGTGTTGCGCCGGGTCCTGCCCGTTCAGGGCCAGGTTTTCCCGCGCCAGCGCCAGCGCAGGGCCGGAGGACTCCACGAAGGTGACCCGCTCCGCGCCGTGAACGGCCGCATATACGCCGAACGCGCCCGTATACGCGAACGCGTCCAGCACTTCCGCTCCGGCACAGAATTCCCGCACGCGCGCCCGATTCTCCCGCTGGTCCAGATAGAAACCCGTCTTCTGCCCACCCCGCACGTCTACCCAGAAGCGGAGACCGTTTTCTCGGATCTCCAGCCGAGGGGGAGGCTCATCGCCCCAAAGGAGTCCTGCTTGCAGGGGAAGCCCTTCCTTTTCCCGTACATCTACATCGGAGCGCTCGTAGACCGTGCGCGGGGCCAGCAGTTCTGCCAGCAGGGAGGCCAGTTCCGCCCGCCGATGGTCCACTCCCAGCGTGAGGAATTGCACCACCAGCGTGTCACCGTAACGGTCCACCACCAATCCGGGCAGGCCGTCGGACTCGGCGTGAACCAGCCTGCAGGCGGTGGTGTGGGGGCTGGATAACAGGTTTTGCCGCCGCGCGATGGACCGCTCCAGCCGTCGCCGCCAGAAATCGGTGCCAATGTCCTCTTCTGCATCCCATGTGAGCAGCCGGACGACGATCTGCGACCGACGGTTAAAATAACCCCGCGCCAGCCAGTTGCCGCGCGCGTCCCGCACATCCACGATGTCGCCATCGGAGGGGGCCCCCTCCACCCGCTCTATGGCGCCGGAGAAAACCCAGGGATGCCACCGCAGGACGGACCGTTCCCGGCCCGGTCGGAGAATGACGGTACCCGCCTTCATTGCGCTCCCCCGCCTATGCCCTCTGCGGCCATTCTAATCCCCTTTCCGCGAGTTGACAAATCGCCCGTTTTCGCTATAATACCCCCTGCGGCCGAGCCGAAAGGCACGGCCTCTATTGTGTTTTCGGGAGGTTATTCGTGTACGCGATCGTACGGTCTGGTGGAC
>CAKZOY010000078.1 GCA_937138275.1 uncultured Chloroflexota bacterium | reverse complement strand
GAAGCCGAATTGGATAATACCATTTATACTTTTAACGCACAGTTTGTCATTATAATTTAGAATCTGCCATTGTCAATCTATTCAGCCAGGGTGGTCTCTTGTGCTCTTCGTGATGGTCAGAAAAAACCACAGAGACACAGAGAGCACAGAGAAACGCAGAGAAACGCAAGGGGTTCTATTATCTCTCTGCGAATCCTCTGTGTCCTCTGCGTCTCGGCGGTAAAAATGGTGAGCGGCTGAATAGCATTTTTTGAAATAATTCTTCGTATTCCCCCCTTCGCGTCCGTTGGGGTGATATGTCCTCTTCCGATGACCTGCGGGAACGGTTGCGGCGGCTGGGGGTGGTACGGGGGGCGCGGGTCCTGCCCCCGTCCCCTCGCCGCCGGGTCGCGCTGGAAAGCGTCCTGCCGGGCACTTTCCACGAGACCCCATCGGGCCGCTGCTGGGTCGTGCGGACGGAGCACCCGTCCGACACCCTCCACGGCCGATGGCCCCTGCACGCCTTCCTGACGCTCCCCACCGACGCGCTGGCCGCGATCGGCGGCGACCCCGCCCTGGCGACCGTACCCCTCTCCCAGGTCCTCTTCCTGGATACGGAGACGACCGGGCTTTCGGGCGGCACCGGGACGATGGCCTTCCTGGTCGGGCTGGGGTTCTTTGAGGAGGACCGCTTCGTCGTCCTCCAGGCCTTTCTGCGCGACCCGGGCGACGAACCGGCGATGGTCCACTTTCTGGCCGAATTTCTCCCCCGCTTCCGCTGGCTGGTCACTTTCAACGGGCGGGGGTTTGACCTGCCCATCCTGCAGAACCGTTTCGTCCTGGCCCGCCGACCGTTTCCGCTGGACGGGTTCCCCCACCTGGACCTGCTGAATCCCGCCCGGCGGCTGTGGAAGGGGCATCTGGTCTCCTGCGCTCTGACCGTGCTGGAGCGGGAGATACTGGGGGTCATCCGGGACCAGGCCGACATCCCCAGCGGGGTCATCCCGGCCGTCTACCGGGAATACCTGCAGACGGGGGACGCGCGGGAACTGCCGCGCATCTTCTACCACAACCGGGTGGACGTGCTGAGCATGGTGGTGCTGACGGCCCACCTGACCCGGGTCTTTGCGGACCCGGAAGGAGCCCCGGACCTGAGCGGGGAAGAACTGGGGGCGCTGGCTCGCTGGTACGGGGAGACCGGCCGGAATCCGGAGGGGGTACTGCGGGCAGCGCTGCGGCGCACCCCCGCGGGGGAGCGGCGGGCGCGATACCTGGCGGAACTGGGGCTTCTTTCCAAACGGCGGGGGCGTTGGGCGGAGTCGGTGGAGTGGTGGCAACAACTGGCCCTGGAGGCGCCGGAGCCGTTTGTGGCGGCGGTGGAACTGGCGAAAGTGTACGAGTGGCATCTGGCCCGTCCGGCGCTGGCACTGGGGTGGGCTCGCTGGGCGCTGCGGCGGGCGGAGGCATTACCCCCGGGCCCTCATCGGGAGCACCTGATCGGGGAACTCCACCATCGGATAGACCGTCTGGAGCGGCGCTGCGCGGGCGTTCTGCCCCGCTCAGAGGAAAGTCACCTCCCGCTGTTCTCGGCCAGCGCGACGATGCGCTCGTAGCCCTTCCGGATCAACCGCTCCAGTTCGGTGGCGGTCGCCCGGTAGGTGGCAGGGGAAAGGCCGTAGGGGTCGGCAACATCGTGGCGTTCCCCCGCCATTTCGGCCAGCAGGTGAATGCGCTCCCGCGCCTCCGGAAACGCCGCACGCATCGCTTCCACATGCGCTCCGGTCATCCCCAGGATGAGGTCCGCTTCTTCAACCATCGGGCGCGTCAGGCGGCGGGAGACATGGTCGGTAATGTCTATCCCCCGTTCCGCCATCGCCGCAATGGCCCCCATGCTGGCGGATTCCCCATCGGCGGCCCACAGTCCGGCAGAGAAGACCCGCCAGTTTCGACGGGATTCGTCCTCGCTCAGAAGACGGCGCAGCAGAGCCGCCGCCATCGGCGAACGGCACAGGTTGCCGGTGCAGACAAGGAGGATGGTGCGGCCTGGTTTTTCGGGGATGGACATCGGACTTTACTCGTCGCGGGATGGAAAGTGGGGCTTCCCCGCAGCCCGATTGTACCTCTGACCGGCTACCTGTCAAGCGCAGGGATTCCCGGGGCTTGCACAGCAACTCACCCTGCATGGGAAAGGGGTGGGGTTTGTGGGGGTGGCTTCGCCACCCCCACAAACCCCGCTATCTTTTTTCGCAGGCGCGCCGTTCCCCCGAAACGATTTGCTGCGCAAGCCCACTTCAGTCGGAGGCTTGCAGGAATCGGTTATGTATGCTATAATATTACCATACACAACAGGTACTGGTTTTGAAGGAAAGTGGGCCCCGACCCACTTTCTTTCACATATACGGGCTGTGTATGCCTGGAGGAACCATCAGGGATGAAAAGCGAACTGCTGCTGGCGTTCAATCAGATTTGCGCCGAACGGAACCTCCCCCGCGAGGTGGTTCTGGAGGCAATCCGCGCGGCCATCGTCTCCGCCTACCGGCGGGATGTCGGCGCGCCCAGCCACCAGAATATCACGGCCCAGATTGACCTGGAAACCGGCAAAACTCGCATCCTCACCGAAAAGCAGGTCATGGCGGAGGTCAGCGACCCGCAGACGGAGATCTCGCTGGAAGAGGCGCGGAAGTTGAACCCCAAGGCGCAACTGGGGGAGACGGTGATGGTGGATACCACTCCCAACAACTTCGGCCGCATCGCCGCCCAGGCCGCGCGCCAGCGAATTATGCAGTGCATCCGGGAGGCCGAGCGAGAGGTCCGCTACGCGCACTTCGCCGAGCAGGAAGGGGAACTGGTCCATGGCGTCATCCAGAGCGTCACCCCCCAGCAGGTCACTCTGCATCTGGAGCGCACAGAGGCGGTCTTGCCGCGCAAAGAGATGGTCCCCGGCGAGCGATATGTCCTGCATGACCGTATCCGGGTTTATGTGCTGGAGGTCAAAAAGACCCCGCGCGGGCCGCAGATCACCGTCTCCCGCAGCCACTGGAAACTGCTCCGGCGGCTGCTGGAACTGGAGGTCCCGGAGATCGCCAGCGGCATCGTGGAAATCAAAGCCATCGCCCGGGAAGCGGGTTCCCGTTCCAAAGTCGCCGTCGTCGCCCGGCAGCCCGGGGTGGACCCGGTGGGCGCCTGCATCGGGATGCGCGGAATGCGCATCCAGTCCATCCTGCGCGAACTGGGCAACGAGAAGGTGGATATCATTGAATGGAGTCCCGACCCGGTGACCTTCATCGCCAAGGCGCTGGGGCCGGCGAAAGTCCTCAGCGTCGTGCTGGACGAGGGGGCTGCCGAGCCCATTGCCTACGTGGTCGTCCCCGATGACCAGTTATCTCTGGCGATCGGCAAAGCCGGGCAGAACGCCCGGCTGGCCGCGAAACTGACCGGCTGGCGGATTGACATTCAGAGCGCGACCGAAGCGGCCCAGTGGGCCCTGAAGCAGGTCAACGACGATCCCGACCTTCTGCCCGCCCTGGGACATGCCGCGGAGGCCCTGCCCCAGGTCGCGGCGGCGCTGACGCGTCACGCTCAGGAAAAAATGCCCTACAACGCTGAGGAACTGCTGGCGATGCGCCAGGTCATTGAGAAGGTGCGCGAGTACTACCTGGCGCAGAAGCGCGAGGGGCGCGGCCGCCGGAAGCCCAAATCCCGCCTGTCCGCCGCGGAGCAGGAGCGATTGGCCCGGGAGGCGGCTATTCGGGAAGCCCGCGCCCGTATCCCGGCCCATGCCTACCAGATTTCGCTGGAGGAACTCGGCCTCAGCGAGCGCACGCGCAAACACCTGGAGCGCTACGAACTGACCAGCGCAGGGCTGCTGATGGAGCGGTTGGCGGAAGGGGAAGAAGGGCTGCTGAAACTGGAGGGGATCGGCGCGCGCGTCCTGGCGGAGATCCGCGAAGCGCTGGGACAGTTGCAACTTCCCGTCGCTCCGCCGGAGGAAGCGCCGGTGCCGCAGGTGGAAACTGCGCCCGAAGCGCCAACGGTTCCCACGCTGCCCCTCGCGGCGGAAACCGCTCCGGCTTTCGTACCGGAGGAGGCCCCCCAGGTCGTGGCCAAGGAAATCCCCGCCGAGACGGTCCCAGCGGAGGTGGAATTTGTTCCGGAGGAGGCCGTTCCCGCCTTCGTGGAACCCCCGACCGTTTCGGAAACCGCGGCATCTCCGGCAGAACCCGCGGTGATTCCGGCGGAAAAGCCCGTCATCGTGGAGTCCGTCGTCCAGGCCGAAGCGACCGTTGCGGAATCCGCTCCTTCCCAAGCGGAGCCCGAAGTCCTCTCTCTGGAGGCCATCGCGGAGAGCCTCGTGGTGGAGGAAGAGGTCTGGGAGGAAGAAGAGGTCGTGGAGAAGAAGTTCACCCGCAAGCCGTCCAAGCGGCATAAGAAGCCGCGGCGGGAGTTCATTTACGACGAGGAACTCGGCCGCGCGGTCGCCATCCGCAAACACCGGCGGCGCGGCGAGGACTGGGAGGATTTCTAAGCGTGGCCCAGCCGTCCGGCCGGCGCAAGCACATCCCTCAGCGCACGTGTGTGGCCTGTCGCACCGTGCGCCCCAAGCGGCAGTTGATCCGGATCGTCCGCACCCCGGAGGGAGAAGTCCGCATAGACGACCGGGGCAAGCAAAGCGGACGGGGTGCCTACCTCTGCGCGCAGCGCGTCTGCTGGGAAGAGGCGCTGAAGCGGCATCGGCTGGACGCGGCCCTGCGTGGGACTCTGGATGAGGCGACGATAGAAACCCTGCGGGCATACGCCCAATCCCTGCCGGAACGTCTGGAAGAGGCTGGTGAGTAAGGGCGACGCAGGGCGTCGCCCTTATAATTCCTGCTCCGGGAAGGAGGTGTCTATGGCAGACAATAACCGCGTCATTGAAATACCGGCCCGCCTGACGGTCCGCGAATTGGCTCAATTGATGGGCGTGAGCCCCATTGACGTGATTAAACGGTTGATGTACGACGGCATCATCGCCACCATCAACCAGCAGATTGACTACGAAACGGCCGCCATTGTGGCCTCGGAGATGGGCTTTGAGCCCCAGGAGGAAGCGCTCCCCGTCCCGGAAGAAGAAGCCACAGCCGCAGGACCGACCCCGCTATGGGAGCGGCTCTACGCTCAGGAGGACCCGACTAACCTGCGGCCCCGCCCGCCGGTGGTGACGGTGCTGGGGCATGTAGACCACGGCAAGACGTCGCTGCTGGATGCTATCCGCCAGACCGACGTGGTGGCCAGCGAGGTGGGCGGCATCACCCAGCACATCGGCGCCTACCAGGTGGAACACAACGGGCGGCTCATCACCTTCCTGGACACCCCGGGCCACGAAGCGTTCACGGCGATGCGGGCGCGCGGCGCCCAGACCACCGACATCGCCATCCTGGTCGTCGCCGCCGATGATGGGGTGATGCCTCAAACGATAGAGGCCGTCAACCATACCCGCGCCGCGCGGGTGCCCATCATTGTCGCCCTGAACAAAATAGATAAACCCACCGCCCAGCCGGACCGGGTCAAGCGGCAGCTGAGCGACCTGGGCCTAACCCCCGACGAGTGGGGCGGCGATACCTTCGTCATCCCGGTCTCGGCCAAAAAACGGATCGGATTGGAAGACTTGCTGGAAACCATCCTGCTGGTCGCGGAGAATCAGAACATCCGGGCCAACCCCAACCGCCCCGCCATAGGGACGGTCCTGGAGGCCCAACTGGACCGCTCTATGGGCCCCACCGCCACCGTCCTGGTGCAGAACGGCACCCTCCGGGTGGGGGATGCCGTCGTTGCCGGAACGGTGTACGGACGGGTGCGCCGCATGCTGGATAACCACGGCAAGCCCATCCGCGAGGCCCCTCCGTCTACCCCGGCCCTGATCCTGGGTCTTTCGGATATCCCCGTCGCCGGGGACATCTTTGAGGTGGTGGAGAACGAGAAGAAAGCCCGGTCTATCGCCGAGCAGCGGTTGCAGGAACAGCAGGCCCGCGCCGCCCGCCCCACCCGCCTCACGCTGGACGACCTCTCCCGCAGCATTCGGCAGGGTCAAGCAAAGGAACTGAATCTCATCATCAAAGCGGACGTTCAGGGCTCCATTGAGCCCATCGTCTCCTCGTTGAGCAAACTGGGCACCGAAAACCTGAAGGTCAATATCATCCACTCCGCCCCCGGCAACATCACCGAGTCCGACGTGAACCTGGCGATCGCCTCGCGGGCCATCATCGTGGGCTTTCAGGTGACGGTGGATCCGGCTGCCCGGCGGCTGGCCGAAAGTGAAGGGGTGGATATCCGCCTCTACGACATCATCTACGAACTGATAGACGAGATGGAACTGGCCCTCAAGGGGCTCCTGGAACCGACCTACGTGGAAAAGACCATCGGCAAGGCCGAAGTCCGGGCGACGTTTGACATCCCCAAGGTCGGTCGGGTGGCTGGCTGTTATGTCCTGGAAGGGGAAGTCCGCCGCAACTCCCGCGTCCGCCTTCTCCGCCAGGGGGAGCAGAAGTTTGACGGTCCTGTGGCGTCGCTGAAGCGCTTCGCCAAGGACGTCCGCGAGGTCAAAGCGGGCTACGAGTGCGGCGTCGGCCTGGAGGGATTCCACGACATCCAGGTGGGGGACATCCTGGAGTTCTACGTCAAAGAACGGGTAGAGCCTACCGCCCAGGTGTCCCGATAGCAGAGGTATCCAATGCGAGTGTTTACAGCGGTCGTTGAAAAGTGTCCGGATACCAGCCTCTATGTGGGGTACGGGCCCGGGTTCCCCGGCGCACACATAGGCGGAAACACGGAATGAATTATACGCGAATCTGCGCGAAGGGATTGAAATGCTGCTGGAGGACGGGGAACCGAAACGGGAGAGAGTTCATTTCACCTTAGCAGACGGGAGGGGTAGCAATTGGACTATCCGCTACCTGCTCCCAATCAGATGACAACCATGGGCAAAAAATACCAGAAACGCGCTGCAGACCTGATCCAGACGCACCTGACCGACCTGCTCCAGAAACAGGTCAACGACCCGCGCGTCCAGATGGTGACCATCACCGGCGTGGAGGTGACCCCGGACGCTACCCGGGCCCACGTCTATTTCACCGTTTTGGGGGACGAAACGCGACAGGCCGAAGCAACGGCAGGACTTCAGAGCGCGGCCGGGTTTCTCCGCCGTGAGTTGGGCCATCGCCTGCGCCTGCGCAATACCCCCGAACTGGTCTTCCACTGGGATTCGTCCATAGAACGGGGTGAGCGCATCGCCGGACTAATTGACCGTCTGCGGGAAGAGGGGACTTCAGGAAACGAGTAATGTCCTCCAGTTACGCCGTCCTGGAAGAAATCGGGCGATACATCCTGCGGGCGCGACGGATCGCCATCGTCACCCATGAACGGCCCGACGCCGACGCGCTGGGCTCCAGCCTGGGATTGGCCCATGCCCTGCGCCACATCGGCAAAGAAGCGACCGTCTTTTCCTTTGACTCCGTCCCCTTCGGATTGCACTTCCTCCCCGGCATAGAGACCATCGTCGCCGACCTGCCCGGCCCGGAGACGGACCTGGTGGTTGCGGTGGACGCCGGAGAGCCCTCCCAGATCGGGGACCGTTTGTACAACGCCATCATCCGCCTGGGGGTCCCCCTGCTGGTCGTGGACCACCACGAAAGCAACGTCGGCTACGGGACTCTCAGCGCCATTTTCCCCGAACGGGCCTCCACTGCCGAAGTGATCTTTTCCCTTCTGCAGGTGATGGAAATTCCCCCCGATGCCGCCGTCGCCACCTGCCTCCTGGCCGGAATCGTCTTTGACACCCGCGCCTTCGCCATTCCCGATACCGGCCCGGAAACGCTGGAGACCGCAGCCACCCTGATGCGATACGGCGGTTCTCTCTACGACGTGATGACCGCCTACCGGGGCCAGCATCCCCTGAAGGCGCTCCGTCTCTGGGGCGAGGCGCTCACCCGGCTGGAAACCCAGGACGGCGTCGCCTGGACGGTCGTCTCCCAGGATATGTACCGCACCACCGACACCGCGATGGAGGATACGGAAGGGCTGGCGAATTTTATCCTGGATGCGGCGGACGTGCGCATCTCCCTGGTTTTCCGGGAGCGGCCTGCGGGCGGGCCGATCCGGGTAAGCGGGCGCGCCAAGCCGGGCATCAACCTGGTGCCTCTGGCCCGCTCATATCCCAAAGGGGGCGGGCACAAAATGGCGGTAGGCTTTGAAATCCCCCTGCCGCTGGATGAGGCGGTCCGAACTGCCCTGAAGCGGCTGGAGGAACTGCGCCGCAGCGGCCGTCTGGACGACTCGCCATAACTGCCGCGGGCAGCCTGTCGTTTGCGAATCCCCGATGGACGGCATCCTCAACGTCAATAAACCGCGCGGTCTGACTTCCCATGATGTGGTGAATCGGGTGCGGACAGTAGCCCGGCAGCGGGAGGTAGGACACGCCGGGACACTGGACCCGATGGCGACCGGTGTGCTGCTCCTCTGCCTGGGTCGGGCTACCCGTCTGGCCGAATATCTGATGGACTCCCCCAAAACGTACTGTGCCCGCATCCGCCTGGGCATCGCCACCGATACCGACGACGCCGAAGGGGCGATCATCGCCGAACGACCGGCAGACATAGACCGGGCAGCGGTGGAGGCGGCGCTGGAGCGATTCCGCGGCCGTATCCTGCAGGTCCCGCCGGTGTATTCGGCGCTGAAGCGAGAAGGACAACCTTTGTACAAACTGGCCCGCCGCGGCGTGACGGTGGAGCGAGAACCCCGGCCGGTGGAAATTTACCGCCTGGACCTGACGGCCTGGGAGCCCCCTGAACTGACCCTGGAGGTCGTCTGCTCGCCCGGCACCTACATCCGTGCGCTGGCGCGGGACCTGGGGGAATCTCTGGGTTGCGGTGCCCACCTGACCGGCCTGGTGCGGCTGGCCAGCGGCGACTTCCGGCTGGAGGATGCGGTGGAACTGGAGGCGGTCACGCCGGAGCGGTTGCCTGCACTGCTGCTCCCCCCCGACGCAGCGCTGCGGCGGTATCCGGCCCTGTATCTGAACGATGCCGAAGCGCGCGCGGTCGCCAACGGCCGGGACATCGCTGGCCCACCGCCTGTGGGAGAAGGCCCTTCCTTGGCCCGCGCCTACGCCCCCGACGGGCAGTTGCTGGCTGTCCTGGAATACCGGCCGGAGCGGCAGATGTGGCATCCGAAGAAGGTAGTAGGGAGTAGGAAGTAAGGAGTAGGGAGTAAGGAGTAGGGAGTAAGGAGTAAGGAGTAAGGAGTAAGGAGTATGGGGCGAGTCTGCGCGCTACACGATTAGCGATGCACGATATG
>CAKZOY010000077.1 GCA_937138275.1 uncultured Chloroflexota bacterium | reverse complement strand
CCGACTCCCGACTTCCGACTCCCGACTTCCAACTTCCGAATTCCGAATTCCGAATTCCGAATTCCGGCATACAGGGCAAGGATCAGGCCAGTGACGCCGAGGGCGGCGACGTACTCCAGGTTTCCCGGGGCGACGGCCTGGCCGTAGGTGGGCAGAAGGGCGCGGGCCAGGTAGAGAGGGGAGAGGGAGAAAGAGACCCGTTCGTTGAAGGGGAGGCCGCCGCCGCGCACCGAGAGGCGGGCCAGTTCCGCGGTGGGCAGGAGTTGCGCCGCGGCCAGGGCGACCCCCAGCACCGCGGCTCCCACAAAAACGGTCAGGCGGCGGCGGAAAGGGACCCCTGCGCGGGGGATCAGGGCGACCGTCCCCAGGCCGAAAAGCGAAATGAAGGCCGACTGGGTGTGCCCCGCCAGCAGGATCAGCCCGATGACTGCGACCAGCCCGCCGAATGCCCGGCGCGGGAAACCGGTCGCCGGAGAGGTGACTGCTATTTCCCACAGGAGAAGCGCCCAGGGAAACCAGGCGAGGGCCTGCAACTGGTTGATGTGTTCTATCTGGGCGCCCAAGTAGTTGCCCAGGGCGAGGGCCGCGCCCGCCGTCCACGCCCCCAGATGTCCCAGCCCCAGCGCCCGCCGGGCGTAGAGGTAGGCGCCGCTCCCGGCAAGCCACAGATGCAGGAGTGCGCTCCAGTGGAGGGCGCGGTGGGGTGGGAAAAGGAGCCAGAAGGGCCAGTTGAGGGGGTAGAGGACTCCCGCCTGGCTGTTCGCCAGAAACGGGACGCCCATAAACAGGTACGGATTCCAGAGAGGCAACCGTCCAGCCCGAAATGCCCGCGCCGCCTCGGCCCAGTACGGGTAGAAATAGGTGAAGAGGTCCCCTCCGGCGATCACCCGTCCGGCCAGACCGATGTGCCAGAAGGCCAGCAGGAGCAGGAGTCCCAGGACCAGAAGGGCTGCGCCGTCGCCGAAACGATCGGGACGGACGACTGTCTCGCCCGTTTGCCTCTCTCTCATTCCATTCGCTGGAACCGACACCGGAAAAGCGTCTTCAGCACGGTAAAGGCGTCCTTCCAGGAGATTTTCTTCCCCTCGGAGAACTCCCGACCGGTGTAGGAGATGGGGACTTCGTAGATGCGGTAGCCGCGGCGAAGGATTTGCGCCGTGATCTCCGGGTCAAATCCCCAACCCCGCTCGGTGAGGCGCAACTTCTGGGCTACCTCGCGGGTGAACATTTTGTACCCCGTCTCCATATCGGTGAGGATGGAGTCGTAGAGGATGTTGGTGACCAGGGTGAGGAAACGGTTCCCCACCATATGCCAAAAGAACATCGCCTTAGTGGGGCCGCCGCGGAAGCGGGAGCCGTAGGCCACCTGGGAGCGCCCCTCCAGAATGGGCTGCAGGAGGGCCGGGTAGTCGCGCGGGTCGTACTCCAGGTCGGCGTCCTGGACGATGAAGATGTCGCCAGTGGCGTGATCCAGCCCGGTGCGGACGGCCGCTCCCTTGCCCTGATTGCGCTCGTGGTAGATGACCCGGATGTCCGGCGCGCCCTCGTACTCTTTGAGGACCTCCCGCGTTCCATCGGTGGAGCCGTCGTCCACGATGACGATTTCCCGCTCCAGGGTGACCGTCTGGCCGTTCTGGGGGCCGTAGCCGATGGAGACAACCAGGGGCACTGCCCGGACTCGGCGAATGATTTCCCGGATGGTCTTAATTTCGTTGTAGACGGGCATAATGACCGAGAGTTTCATCTCACCTCCTGTAACGGGGTCAAGTATATCAAAACCCGGCCAGGATGCAAGGGGTGGGGTGTGGGGTTTGTGGGGGCGGCTTCGCCGCCCCCACAAACCCCACTCCCCCACCTCTTTCCTGTGCGGGGCGTGCTGCATAAGCCCGTGGGCATAAGCAATTGGCAACTCGGCGGGAGTGTGTTAAAATACAACAAGAATCCCCATTCCTGGGGTTACCAAAGGAGTCCAGATGACCGCACTGCAAAAAATCGCCATCACCGGCAAAGGCGGGGTGGGCAAGACCACCCTGAGCGCTCTGCTGGCCTACATTTATGCCCGACAGGGGCGCAACGTTATCGCCATTGATGCCGACCCGGCCGGGGGATTGGCCGGCGCGCTGGGGTTTCCCCCCGAACTGGCCGAGAACCTCACCCCCATTTCCGAGATGGAGGACCTCATCTACGAACGCACCGGGGCCAAACCCGGCTCCTTCGGCGGATTCTTCAGCCTCACCCCCCGCGTGGACGATATCCCCGACCGCTTCAGCGTCACCCACAACGGCATCCGATTGCTCAAACTGGGCACCCTGGAGAAGGGCGGGACCGGCTGCCTTTGCCCGGAGAACGCCCTGCTGAAGGCTCTGGTCACCCACCTGCTGCTGTACCGGGACGAGGTGCTGATTATGGATATGGAGGCCGGGGTGGAGCATCTGGGACGGGCCACCGCCCAGGCCGTGGACGCGATGCTGGTGGTGGTGGAGCCGGGGAAGCGGAGCGTAGAAGTGGCCGAACGGATCCGGGAACTGGCAGGGGACCTGGGCCTGAAGCGCCTCTACGTCGTGGGCAACAAAGTGCGCTCCGATGCCGACCGGACGTTTATCGCCGAACGGAGCCCGCTGCCTGTGGTGGGGTACCTCTCTGCCAGTTCCGCGGTCATAGAGGCCGACCTGCGGGGGATCGCCGTCTACGAAGCGGCCCCGCAGGCCGTAGAGGAAGCACATGCTATCGTACGCCGACTGGAGCAGGAGGCAGAAGCGCCAGGAGGGTAAGGGAGTTATGGAGACCCGGGTGCAGTCTCTGGTGGAGATGATAGAATCCCTGCCTCCGGAATTGCAGCAGGAGGTCAGAGATTTTGTGACCTTTCTGATGGAAACCCGGGTGCGACCCAGGCGAAAATACTTACGCCTGACCTGGGCAGGAGGGTTGCGGGATTTGCGTGAGCAATTCACTTCGCTGGAACTCCAGAAGAAAATTCTGGAGTGGTGGGGCGATTGATGTTTCTGGTAGATACCAACGTCTGGTTAGAAGTGCTCCTGGAGCAGGAACAGGCAAAGGAGGCTAAGGAATTCCTGCAGAAGACCCCTGCGCGAGAACTCTGGATCACCGACTTTTCCATTTATTCGGTTGGCATCATTTTAATTAGAACCCGTCGGTATACCTTATGGAAAGAGTTTCTGTTGGACACCGTGGAGGGGTCGGAAGTGACAAGGGTTTGTTTAGAGATGGACGACCTGCAACGTATTGTAGATATCAGCAGAGAATTCGGCCTGGACTTTGACGACGCCTACCAGTATGTCACCGCCGAAAAGTACAACCTGACCCTGGTCAGCCTGGATAGCGACTTTGACCGTACTCTGCGCGGCCGACGTATGCCTGGGGAGATTCTGCAGGCGGCCGCGGCGTCTGAGGGATGATTTTCGGGGCCTGTATGCGTTGGCGACAACTTCTCCTGACCTTCCTCGCCCTCCTCCTTTTCCAGTCGGAGGCCGTCCACGCCTCCCCCGAGCCGCCGTCAGCGGCCTTCGTCTCCGGAGTCATCGGGCACCGTCAGGAGCGCCCGCTCAGTTGTGAATCCCGCTCCGCGGTGGACCTCGCCGCCTTCTGGGGGATCGGGGTGGCGGAAGAGGATTTCTTCGCCACGCTTCCCCGTTCGGATAACCCCCATCTGGGCTTTGTCGGCAACGTGGATGACCCCCCGGGCAGCCTTCCTCCCGGAGGGTACGGCGTCTACGCCGAGCCCGTCGCCATCGCCCTGCGCCGCTACGGGCTGGACGCCCACGCCCATCGCTGGCTGGGGATGGACGCGCTGCGGGAGGAACTGGCCGCGGGCCGACCGGTGGTCATCTGGGCGACGTACCGGATGCTCCAGCCGGAGATTGCCTCCTGGACCGCCGCCGACGGTACCGTCTCCCTCGTCATCCAGTGGGAGCACACGTTCATCGCCGTCGGGTACGATGCCGAAGGGGTCTATCTGATAGACGCCTACGACGGGCGCACTCACTACTACCCCACCGCCCAGTTCCTGCCTGCCTGGATGCAGTTGAACGAAATGGCCGTCACGGTCAACGATCTCTTACCGAACCATCCCTACACCTGGCCGGAGATTCGGAACCGGGGACTCTCTCCCTGGCCCATTTCAGTCCCAGTGTGGTAAATATCCTAAACCCTGAGGAGGCATCATATGCGCAACCTGAACGACGTCCGAAAAATGCTGGAGAACATCGGTATCCCCGGCCGGGATGCCTACGACCTGCCGGATAGCCCGAAGCGCTTCCCGGACGGCGCCCACTACCGGATGGAGATTTCCGGAATAGAGCGCCCGCAGGTACTGGAAGCGCTCATTGATGAAATGCGCAAGCGCGACATTCCCATCCACCGGCTCATCTCCACGGTGATGGGCTCCACCCTGCTGGACGACGCCGAACTGCGGGACTTCGCCCAGATGGCGGCGGAGGCGAAACTGGAGGTCATCATCACCCCCGGCCCGCGCTCCGGCTGGGACGTGGGACGGCAACTGGCGACCCCCGAGGGCGCGCTCTCCGGCCTCCGCTTCCGCGGCTCCGACCAGTTATCTTACGTCATCGCGGAAATGCTCCGCTGTATTGATATCGGCTTCCGCGGATTCCTGTGCATTGATGAGGGCCTTCTCTGGGTCGTCAACCAGTTAAAGAAGACGGGCGACATTCCCGAGGATGTGGTCTTCAAGGTCAGCATCTTTGCCGGGCACGCCTCGGCGGCAGGTGGGAAGGTGCTCCAGATGCTGGGCGCGTCCACCTTCAACCCTCTGGGGGATCTCTCCCTGCCCCAACTGGCCTCTATCCGCCAGGCGGTGGACATCCCGATGGACCTGCACATCTATCTTTCCGACTCCTTCGGCGGGTTTAACCGTTTCTACGATGGAGCGGAGATGGCGCGGGTCTGCGCGCCGTGCTACTTCAAGATTGAGCCGGGGCCGGCTCTGGCGGCGGGGGCGGGGGCGATGTACCGTCCCTGGACCAGTCCGGACTTCCTGGCCTGGCAGGCGCGCGAGAAGGTCAAATACGCCCAGATCATCCACGAACTGATTCAGGCCACTTACCCGAACCTGAAACTTTCGGGCTTTGGCCCGGCGGACCTAGCGATTCCCAGGCCCCGGTAGATGCCCTTTGTAGAGAGGAGCGCATATGGACCCGATAACCCTGGAAGAGTGGATTGAGATTTTTCGGCGGAAACTGCAGGAGCAAGAGCAGCGCATCCAGGAGTTGGAAGCCCGGGTGAAGGAACTGGAGGCCAGGATTCAGGGTCTGAACGCGGAACTCCACAACTACAAGCAGCGGGTGGCGCTGATGGAGCGCATCCTGATGGAGAAGGGCCTGCTACCTCCAGACCTTTCCGCCTATGCTCGCTGGCTGGATACCATCCACTAACCCGGCATCCGCCCACTACACCCAACGGGAGGCCAAATGGAAAACCTGACCGAACTTCTGGTGGAACTGATCCGGCGGGCCTCCACCGACCTGCCGTCCGATGTAGAGGGAGCGCTGCGGGCAGCGCGCGACCGGGAGGACCCTGGATCGGCCGCCGCCAGCACCCTGACGGTGATCCTGGAAAATGTGGCCCTGGCGCGAGCACACTCTCGGCCAATCTGCCAGGATACCGGCACACCGATTTTTTACGTGCGCTTCCCGGCCGGAATGAGCATCCGGGAACTGCAGGCCCAGATGGAGGCAGCCATCGCGGAAGCCACCCGTCGCGCGTATCTCCGTCCCAATGCCGTGGATTCCATCACCGGGCGGAACAGCGGCAACAATCTGGGGATCGGCTTCCCCACATTCTACTGGGAAGAAGGGGAAGATGAAATCCTGGATGTCGCCCTCCTTCTGAAGGGAGGCGGTAGCGAAAACGTCAGCGCCCAGTACAGTTTGCCCGACGAGTCTCTGCATGCCGGTCGGGACCTGGAGGGGGTGCGGCGCGTCGTCCTGGCTGCGGTCCAGAAGGCCCAGGGGGAAGGGTGCGCGCCGGGCTTCCTGGGGATCTGCATCGGCGGCGACCGGGGAACGGGCTACTCCTGGGCCAAAAAGCAACTCCTCCGCCCTCTGGACGATGTCAACCCGGTGCCGGAACTGGCCGCGCTGGAGGAGCGCCTGCTGCGGGAGTGCAACGAACTGGGGATCGGGCCGATGGGCTTCGGAGGCAAAACCACGATCCTGGGTGTGAAAATCGGCGCCGCGCATCGCCTCCCCGCGTCATTTTTCGTCACCGTTGCGTACATGTGCTGGGCCTGCCGTCGGGCACGGATGACCGTGCGGGGCGGAGAGGTAACCTACAGTTAACCTGCGGGAGGTGACCAGTGGCCATTTACTACTTATCCACCCCAATTTCCGAAGACGATATCCGGGCCCTCCACGTCGGGGACACCGTCTACCTCTCCGGCGTCATCGTGACCGGACGGGATGCGGCGCACAAGTACATGGTGGAGACGTTCATCCGGGCCGCCGAAGTGCCGGAGGGCGAACGGCCCCTCTACGAGGAACTGAAGCGACTGCTGAAAGGGAGTGCCATCTACCATTGCGGGCCCGTCGTGCGCCAGCGGGAGGACGGTCGCTGGGAGTTCGTCGCGGCCGGCCCCACCACCTCCATCCGGGAGGAGCCCTATCAGGCCGACGTCATCGCCCATTTCGGCCTGCGCGGGGTCATCGGCAAAGGGGGAATGGGCGCCCGGACCCTCCGGGCTTGCCAGGAATATGGGGCGGCCTACCTGCACGCCGTGGGAGGCGCGGCTACGTTGATCGCCGATACGGTCAAGGAGGTTCTGGCCGTCTACAAAAAAGACGAGTTCGGCGTTCCGGAAGCCTTCTGGGTTATCCGGGTGGAGAACCTCCCGCTGGTGGTGACGATGGATAGCCACGGGCGCTCCATCCACGAGGAGGTCCGAACCGTCTCGGAGGAGAATCTCCGGCGGTTGCTGTAACAGCGAAGCCCGACCGTGCGCCGGAAACAGAAAAGGCCGCCTCCAGGCGGCCTTTTCCGCTGGTCGGGGCGGACGGATTTGAACCGTCGGCCTCTACAACCCCATTGTAGCGCGCTAGCCAAACTGCGCCACGCCCCGTGCGCTTATATTATAGCAGGACCGGGAATTTTGGCAAGCAAGGGTTTCTGAGGTTCGGGCATAAGTTTGGACAATGAGGGGGAAGGGGTTTCGGGGCGGCGGCCGAAGGCCGCCGCCCCGAAACCCCACAATTCCCCCTCCCTGTGCGACGTTAGCCGCTGCGGGGACTGGGGGGAAAAGGGTGCTTAAGCGCCCTTTTGAGGCTTCGCTTGACCGTTTACGGTCAGGTGAGAGCGCGATATTGCTCCCGACA
>CAKZOY010000076.1 GCA_937138275.1 uncultured Chloroflexota bacterium | reverse complement strand
CCCAGCGGGTGTAGATTCCAGGTCACGTCGGAGGGCAGCATGCCCCGTAACAGGCTCTCCAGAACAGCCTGCATACTCTCTTCTTCCAGGAGAAACTCCAGATGCTCAATCCTCATTGCCGCGGCCTGCTCGGGATGGATCCAGATACCCCTCCAGCCAGAGGTCTCCTAACCGGGCCCCCTCAGACAGGAACTCCGGGACTCCAAAAATATCTGCTGCTCTGGTAACCTGGGTGTAGCCTTCTCTGTTTCGGGAAAGAACCAGGACTTCCTCCGGTCGGAATTGGTTGACGAAAACGGGAGAATGGGTACTGATAAGAATCTGGGCAAAACCCGATGCAATCTGGCATTCCTCCGCCAGTTCAGGCAAAAGGTGCGGATAAAGAAAATTCTCCGGCTCTTCAATGCCGATAAACCGGGGAGGATTCGGGCCGCGCAGGACGGTCAGATAAGCCAGCATTTTCAACGTGCCATCGGAGGCGAATCGGGAAAGGATCGGCTCCTCAAAAGGAGCATCCCGAATCTGAAGGAGCAACCTTCCATCCGGCATAATTTCTGTTACGATGGACTTCAAACGAGGGACTCGTTGCTGCAAAACGGTTTCTATACGCGCCAGATGGTCCGGATGCTGTTCCTTGAGAAACTGGATCACGTTCGGGAGATTGTCCCCGGTACGGGAAAGCCGTTCATGGGGCCCGGCTTCCGGCTGCCCTCTGGTATCTGCCAGAGAAAGATATGAAAGGTACCAGTCGGTGATGAACTCCCGCAAAGCAGCCACCCGCGGGTGGTCGGCAATTTGCCCCAGCGTGTTGACAGCAATGAGTTCCGGTGAGCGCAGAGGGACTTCTACCCGCTGGTCCTGCTCATCGGGCATCTCGCCGCTGATCACCTGCCCTCGGCCCTCCCGGTATTCCAGGAAGCGGAAAGGACGACCGCGCGGATGGCGTCTCCACTGCAGCCACTCCTCCACCACAATGGGACCTCTGTCTCCTTCGTCTATTGCCAGGTGGTAAGTGATCAGTGGCAGACCGGGCCGCTCTCGGTATTTTATTTCTATGATGACGGGGCCTCTGCTCCCGCGCGTTCGGATTTCCCGGGCCCGTCCCCGCTTATCCCAGGCGAAACGCAGACCGGAACGAAAGCAATCCGACAGGAAGGTAAAGACATCAAAAATCGTAGATTTCCCGCTCCCGTTGGGCCCCAGCAAAACTGTAACGGGCTCCATTTTGAATTCCACTCGCCGTAGAGCCCGATAATTTTCAATTTTTACGGACTCTATGCGGGGTGGTGCTCTTTGCTCTATTTCCTTCATCAGATCCTCCAAAGCCGCCCCCGGGGCACGGGATGCCATAGACAGCAAAACGGTGTTCGGTCGGGCCGATTTTCTTCAGCGCATTATTCCAGGATAGAAGTGCAGTACGGGCAACGAGTGGCCTTCAGTGGGATGGTAGAGAGACAGTATGGGCATTCTTTTGTCGTCGGAGCGGCCGGGGCGGGCGCTTCCTTCACCCTCCGCAACCGGTTTATCGGGCGCACGATGAAGAAGAAGACCGCGGCCGCCACGATCAGGAAGTTCAGCACCGTATTGATGAAGACGCCGTAATTGATGGTCGGTGCTCCTGCCGCCTGGGCTTCCGCCAGGGAGACATACCGCCCCGAAAGGCTGATGAACAGGTTGGAGAAGTCCACCTTTCCCAGCAGGAAGCCAATGGGCGGCATCAGGATGTCGTTGACCAGCGACGTGACCACGCTGCCAAAGGCCGCGCCGATGATGATGCCCACGGCCATATCTATGACGTTGCCGCGCAGAGCGAACTCCTTGAACTCTTTCAGCATAATACCCCCTCCTCAAAGAAGGCGTCATTTTTGCATCGTCTTGTTTCAGATTCTGGGAAAACACGTGTAGATATGATAACACGAAACTGGATTTTGCGCCAAGAGGGAACAACTCTGTTGGTAACTATTCGCCCTCCGCCGGAAGGTGAACCCTCCGGCAGGGGCGACTTTGAAGGTTGCCCCCACATAACCATGCTTCGCAGGCTGGAACGCCACTCCGCTGCACTTCGGAGTGGGTTGGAAACCCACCCCTACAGCCGACGGTTTTGCGTCGGGCGGAGGCGGCTGAATAGTCAGCCCGGTGGTTGAAACCGCGGGCTGAAAGGGCGCTTCGCGCCAGGCGACCGCCTGCGCGGTCGCCGGAAAGCGTCTACGAAGGTGGACGCCCGGGTGAAAGCCCCCAGGGGTGATTTTAATCGCCAGGGCTGAATTCGTGTCCTTTGTGCCCCTCTTCGTACTGCCAGAGGAGAAGTGAAGAAAGCGGGGTTTCGGGGCGGGCGGCCTTCGGCCGCCCGCCCCGAAACCCCTCCCGCTTTTTGCTCACTTGCCTATTCGGGAAGAGCGCGGAGAAAGACCGTCCGTAAGAGCCCATCGGCCCGCATCCCGCAGCGCCCGGACAAACGCCTCCACCGCCTCCCCCCCGAAGTCGGCCGATTCGGCGCGGTGAATCAGGGCGCTCCCCACCACCACGCCGTCTGCCTCCGTTGCCAGCCAGGCCACGTGCTCCGGTCGGGAGACCCCAAATCCTACCGCCACCGGGACGCCGTCGGCCATACGGCGGGCGCGGCGGAGATGGCCTACCACCTCATCGGGCAACCGTTCCCGTGCCCCAGTGATGCCGGTCACCGAGACGAAATAGAGAAAACCGGTCGCTCCCGCCGCCAGCGCCGCCAGCCGGGCATCGGGAGTGGTGGGCGCGGCCAGCGGCACCCAGGCCAGGCCCAGCGCCCCCAGCGCGCTCTGGAACGGCGCGCTCTCCTCCAGCGGCAGGTCGGGCACAATCAGCCCATCCGCCCCGTGTTTCTGCACGGACTCTACAAAGGCCTCCAGCCCCCAGGCCAGGACGGGGTTGGTATAGGTCATCAGGCAGAGGGGTTGCTCCACGCCCGCTTCCCGAATCCGGGCCACCGCCTCCAGCACCTCCCCAGTCCGCACTCCCTGTTGCAGTGCCCGGTACGTGGCCCGCTGGATGGTCGGGCCATCGGCGAGGGGATCGGAGAACGGAACCCCCAGTTCTATCAGGTCGGCGCCGGACCGGGCCATTGCCACCACCAGACGGACAGAGGTCGCCAGGTCGGGGTAGCCCACCGGCCAGTAGAGGATCAGGGCGGCCCGACTCTCTGCCCGGGCCCTCCGGAACGCGTCCCGAACCGCGCTCACCCCTCGCATCCTGCCACCTCTCCGATCATCACCGATACGGTCTCCAGGTCCTTATCGCCCCGCCCGGAGAGGTTCACCAGGACCAGCGCGCCGGGCCGTTCCCGGGAGATGCGGATCGCCTCGGCGATGGCATGGGCCGATTCCAGGGCTGGGATGATCCCCTCCAGCCGGGCCAGGGTCTGAAACGCCGATAGGGCTTCCTGGTCGGTGACGGTCGTGTAGCGGACCCGCCTCTGGTCCCGCAGCCAGGCATGCTCCGGCCCCACCGCAGGATAATCCAGTCCTGCCGAGACGGAATGGGTCTCCAGAATTTGCCCCCACGGGTCCTGAAGGATGTAGGTGCGGGTGCCATGCAAGACACCGGAGCGGCCCCGCTGAGGGTCGGCGAAGCGGGCCGCATGCCGTCCGCTCTGGATCCCTTCTCCACCGGCCTCCACTCCGATCAACTCCACAGGGTCCTCCAGGAAGGCGGCAAACAGGCCGATGGCGTTGCTCCCTCCTCCAACGCAGGCGACGGCTACATCGGGCAACCGGCCGAACGTTTCCAGGACCTGTGCTCGCGCCTCCACTCCGATCACCGACTGGAACGTCCGCACGATGACCGGATAGGGGTGCGGCCCCAGGGCGGAGCCCAGCAAATAGTGGGTGGTCCGGACGTTGGTCACCCAGTCCCGAATCGCTTCGTTGATGGCGTCTTTCAGGGTACGGGAGCCCGCGTCCACGGGACGGACCTCCGCACCCAGCAGGCGCATCCGGAAGACGTTGGGGCGCTGGCGCGCCATGTCGGTCACCCCCATATAGACGACGCATTCCAGCCCCAGGAGCGCGCAGGCGGTGGCTGTCGCCACCCCGTGCTGCCCCGCACCCGTTTCAGCGACCACGCGCCGCTTGCCCAACCGTTTTGCCAGCAGGGCCTGACCCAGAACGTTGTTGATTTTGTGCGCGCCGGTGTGGGCCAGGTCTTCCCGCTTGAGCAGAATCCGGGCCCCCGCCACCTCGCTCAGCCGCCGGGCTTCGCTCAAAGGTGTGGGACGTCCCGCGTAGGTGCATAGCAGATGGTCCAGTTCGGCCAGAAACCCGGGATCGGCCATCGCTTCCCAGAAGGCCGCTTCCAGTTCTTCCAGTGCCGGGATAAGGGTTTCCGGAACGTACCGTCCCCCGTAGGGGCCGAAGTACCCGGGACGTTCCTGCAGGGGCGGCGGAATCAATACCAGCATTATCGTCCTCCACCGAAAGAATATTCCAGGTCCCGACCAAACGCCTGCCTCGCCTCGGCGATAAACTGCCGTACCCGTGCCGGGTCCTTCCGTCCGGGCGCTGCTTCCACTCCGGAAGAGACGTCCACTCCCCAGGGACGGACGCGGGCGATCGCCGCTGCCACGTTCTCCGGCGTCAGGCCTCCGGCCAGGAGCAGGGGATACTTTTTCGCCCAGGCCGCGGCGATCTCCCAATCCGCCGGTTGCCCGGACCCGCCATAGGCTGAGCGATGCCAGGCATCCACCCCCAAAGCGGGCCCCTGAGTCAGACGTCCCCGATACGGTTCAGGGTCCGGAACAAAATCGGGGCGCGGCCGGAGCATTTTGTAGGCCCGGTCTCCCAGGGCCGCCAGGACTTCTGGGGACTCATCCCCGTGCAGTTGCGCCCAGTCCAGGGGAACGGAGTCCAGGAGCGCCCGCACTTTTTCCACCCGTTCGTTGACAAACACCCCCACACAGCGCACCGACGGCGCTTCCCGACGTATTACGGCAACGATCGCCGCGGCGGTCTCCGGCGAGATGAAACGGGGGCTTCGGGGGTAAAAAATGAACCCCAGCGCGTCGGCGCCGGCGTCAACTGCCATCCGTGCGTCCTCCAGCGAGGTGATCCCGCAGATTTTCACGAACATACCCCCTCCGTTCCGGCCATAGAGCGGACTCTCCGGGCCACGGCGTCCAGATTCACCCCTTCCTGAGCGAGTCCGGCCTCCATCAGGGCCTCTCCGATCAACACCGCGTCGTACCCCAGCGCCCCCATCGCGCGGACGTCCTGAGGGGTGCGCAGCCCGCTCTCCGCCACCGTCCGGATTCCCGACGGGATGAGCGGCCGCAGGCGGGCGGATATGTCCCGGTCAATCCGCAGAGTTCGCAAATCGCGGTGGTTGACCCCGATCAGGCGGGCGCCCAGCCCGAGCGCCTGTTCCAGTTCCGCTTCCTGGTGGACCTCCACCAAGGCCGTCATCCTCAGTTCGGTCGCCAGGGCCAGCAGGTCGGCCGCGGCCGCGGGCTCCAGCGCGGCGATGATGAGGAGGACGGCGTCGGCACCGGCCGCGCGGGCCTCGTAGACCTGGTAGGGATGTACGATAAAGTCTTTCCGCAGGACGGGCGTCTCCGGACAGGCTTCCCGAACCGCCCTCAGGTGCGCGATGTCGCCCTTGAAGAAGCGGGAGTCGGTCAGGACGGAGAGGGCCGCCGCGCCCTCCCGAACGTAGATGCGGGCCAGCGACGTCGGGTCCGCCTGGGGGAGTATATCGCCGCAGGAGGGCGAGGCCCGTTTGATCTCGGCGATCAGGGCCGGCTGTTCGCCTCGCCGGACCAGGACGGCGCCGAAGTCCCGCGGGGGCGGCATAGATTCGGCCGCCGCGCGCACTTCTGTCAGGGGGATTTTCCGGATGGCAGAGGCGACTTCTTCCCGCTTCCAGGCCAGTATCTCGTCCAGGTACGTCACGGGCTCCCCTCCCCGCAAAGGGTGCGCGTGTACGCCCGATACCGTTCCAGGACATCCAGGGCGGCGCCGGTGGAGAGGGCCTGTTCAGCCAGTGCCATCCCCTCCCGCAGGTCATCGGCCCGCTCTGCGGCTACCAGGGCGAAGGCCGCGTTCAGGATCACGGCTGTGCGCAGGGGGCCGTTGGCCTGCCCCTGGAGCAGGGCCTGGAGGCGCTGAGCATTCTCTTCCGGCGAACTGCCCCGTAGCGCTTCCAGAGGGACGCGAGGGATGCCCATATCAGCGGGGTCAAAGACCCATGAGCGGACCCGTCCGTCCGCGTATTCCGCAACCCGGGCCGGGCCTGCGGGGGTTATTTCGTCTACGTTGCCGAGACTGCACACTACGAAAGCGCGTCGGCTTCCCAGAGTGCCCAGCACTTCGGCCAGCGGCTCCACCAGGTCGGGGGCGAAAACGCCCATCATCTGGTAAGGGACTTCGGCCGGATTGCAGAGGGGGCCCAGGATGTTGAAGATGGTACGGACGCCGATCTCCCGCCGGGGGCCGATGGCATGTTTCATTGCCGGATGGAAGGCCGGGGCGAAAAGAAAGGCGAAACCGATCTCCTCCAGAGCCCGCGCGGCCTGTTCCGGAGTCAACTGGAGTTCCACTCCCAGCGCGGCGAGGATATCCGCGCTGCCGCTGGGGCTGGAGACGGCCCGGTTGCCGTGTTTGGCGACGGGGACTCCGGCCCCAGCCACAACAAAGGCGGCCGCGGTGGAAATGTTGAAGGTATGCGCTCCATCTCCCCCGGTACCGCAGGTATCCATCGCATGCCCCCGGTAGGGCACGCGCCGCATCGCCCGCCGCATGGCCCGCGCACAACCTGCGATTTCGGGAATGGTCTCGCCTTTCATGCGCAGGGCGACAAGGAACGCCCCGATCTGCGCCGGAGTGGCCTCTCCCCGCATAATGCTCTCCATTGCGGCTTCGGATTCTTCAATGGAAAGATTTTGCTGGCTGACCAGTCTGGCAATGGCTTCGCGAATCATCGGACACCTCCTTTACATCTTTGTGTGGGGAATTCCGTAGAGACTGCCATCTACAATGTGCAGGAAATTGCGCAGAAGTTGGACTCCCTCCGGGGTGAGGACGGATTCCGGATGGAACTGGACGCCGAAGGTCGGATGGTCCCGATGGCGCAGCGCCATCACTTCTCCTTCCGGCGTGCGCGCCAGCACTTCCAGGACGGGGGGAAGGGGCTCCGTCACCAGAAGAGAATGGTAACGGCCGGCAACCAGGGGGTTGGGTAAGCCAGCAAACAGGTCTCGCCCTTCATGCAGGACTGGCGATGCTTTGCCGTGCATCAGGCGCCCGGCGCGGACTACCCGGCCCCCGAACGCGGCCGCGATCGCCTGATGCCCCAGGCAGACCCCCAGAACAGGCACCCGTCCGCTGAAATGGGCGATGACCGGCATGGTGATGCCCGCATCCTCCGGCCGGCCCGGCCCTGGCGAGATGATGATGGCCCGGGGCTTTCGGCACGCCACCTGCTGGACGGAAAGGGCGTCGTTCCGGATTACACGGAGCAGGCGCGGGTCTTCCCCCCTTTCCATCAGCAACTGACCGAGCAACTGGACCAGGTTGTATGTAAACGAATCGTAGTTATCAATGACCAGTATCATAATCCCCTCCTTTCCGATCCCAATGCTCAAGGCCTAATCACCAGATATTCCCGAATGGCTCTGGTCAACCGCCAGCATCATTGCCCGGGCCTTATTCCAGGTCTCCTCCGCTTCCCGCTCGGGGACGGAGTCGGCGACGATACCGGCGCCGGCCTGGACGAAGGCCCGATCTCCCTGCATCAGCACGGTGCGGATGGTGATGCACCAATCGGCATTCCCCCGAATGTCAAAGTATCCCACTCCACCGGCATAGGGGCCCCGGGCCTCCCCTTCCAGTTCGGCGATGATTTCCATCGCGCGCACTTTGGGGGCGCCTGAAACCGTCCCGGCGGGGAACGTCGCGGCCAGTGCGTCAAAGGCATCGCATTCCGGGCGCAGTTGCCCCCGCACGGTAGAGACCAGATGCATCACGTGGGAGTAGCGCTCCACTACCATCAGTTCGTCCACCCGTACCGACCCCCAGTTGCACACCCGGCCCAGATCGTTTCGTCCCAGGTCCACCAGCATCACGTGCTCGGCGCGCTCCTTGATGTCATCCCGTAACTCGGACTCCAGGGCCTGGTCCTCTTCCGGAGTTCGCCCCCGACGTCGTGTCCCGGCGATGGGGCGGACCGTCGCTTCCCGGTCCTTCACCCGAACCAGCATTTCCGGCGAGGAGCCGATCAGTGCCAGGTCTTCCCCATAGAGCCCTGATCCGGGTAGATCCATAAAGAAGAGATACGGCGACGGGTTCAGGCGGCGGAGAGCCCGGTAGATAGCGAGCGGCGGCGCGGCAACGGTGCAACCCCAGCGGCGCGAGAGCACAATCTGAAAGGCATCCCCCGCAGCGATGTACTCCTTGGCCCGCTCCACCATCTGGCAGAAGCGATCTGAAGAAAGATAAGTCGTCCATTCGGGAGGGGACGAAGGAGGTGGTGACAAAGCGAGATCGTTTCGCAAAGGCCCTGACTCCATCAGGCACTCCGTAAGTGCCCTTAAGCGGGCCTGGGCCGGTTGCTCTTCGCCGGGGGCAGCGAAGGTGAACAGGGAAAGGGTCTGGGTGACATGGTCAAAGACCAGGAGCGTGTCCACAACCATCAGGACCGCATCGGGAAAGGCCAGGATGCTGGCGCTGGCCCGAGGCACCCGGTCAAAAAATGTAGATATCTCGTAACCCAGGTAGCCCGCCAGTCCGCCGATAAAAGGTGGAAGGGGGATATCCGGTTGTTCCACTGCCAGGTCCTCCAGGGTTTTCCGCCAGATGGCGAAGGGATGGACCCGGCTCAGGTCGTAGACGCGCTTTTCCCCCTCGCCCTCTTCCACCATATTCTGGCCCAGGACTCGGTAAACTCTCCGGGGATTCAGTCCGATGAAGGAATATCGGGCCAGATAGGCCCCACCCTCCACGCTCTCCAGCAGAAACGAGGGGCCTTCCGGTCGCAGGGCTTGATAGAGACCGATGGGCGTCCACAGGTCCGCCGGTATTGTCTTCCAGACTAACTGTCCAGCGTTCTTTCGGGAATGGTTCTGAGCCATGGGTGATCCCTGTACCAGAGCATAAACACAGCGGCGCTCGTCCCGTGAGGGACGAGCGCCGCTACGCCCGTGGTGCCACCCTCATGAGGCCAGCCGATCGGGGAAACAAAACACCCTCGTCGGTGAGACGAGGGTGTTGGTTAGCCAGCCCCACTCATTGCGGGGACGGGATGAAGGACATCCGATCCCCTTTGCCCAGATAACGGTGGCAACTCCGGCCCAGGCTACTGCGGGCGCCTCCGCGCCCGGTTCGCCCGGCGACTCCCGGACCCATTCAGCCTCAGCGTGCGCAGCGGGCTTCCACCTGACCCCCGCCTCTCTGGGCGCCGGCCTGAGGCCTACTCTTCCCGTTCATCGTCTTTGAGGGTATTCAGTTTGGCATTGATTATACACCGTTTCCCGATTTTGTCAAATAGCCTGTGCGTGGGTGCGTGGGCTTGTGCAGCAAATCGCTTTGAGGGAGTGGCGCGCCCGTGAAAAGGGGGGAAAGTGGGGTTTGTGGGGCGGCGAAGCCACCCCACAAACCCCACCCCTTTCCCACCCAGGGCGAATTACTGCGCAAGCCAATTCAGGCGCAGGTTTGCATTATCCGGATAACGCGGGTATCATTAATCCGGGCACAGGAAGCGGTAAAGGCCCAACATCCTACCGACAAGGAGAGACGATGAACGTTCTGGTCACCGGAGGCGCGGGCTACATCGGCAGCATCGTCGTGGAGGAACTGATCCGCCGGGGGTACTCGGTGGTCGTGCTGGATAACCTGTACACCGGCCATCGGGCCGCTGTCCATCCCGAAGCCATCTTCATCTACGGCGACCTGGCCGACCGGCAGACGGTGCGCGATGTGTTTGAGAAGTACCCCATAGATGCCGTGATGCACTTCGCCTCATACACCCTGGTCGGCGAGTCTATGGAGTTGCCCTTCAAGTACCTGGGGGATAACGTCACCAATGGGCTGAATTTGCTGCAGGAGGCCGTCGCCCACGGCGTCCGGAAGTTTATCCTCTCCTCTACGGCCAATCTGTTTGACCGTCCCCGCCGAATGCCGATAGACGAAGAAGAGGACATCGTGCCCGGAAGCCCCTACGGGGAGTCCAAAAACCTGCTGGAGCGGATTCTGTTCTGGCTGGACCGTATCTACGGCTTCCGGTACGCCGCGCTGCGGTACTTCAACGCCGCCGGTGCGTCCCCGACGGGCGAGCGCGGGGAGGACCACGACCCCGAGACCCACCTCATCCCCCGCGTCCTGCAGGTGGCCCTGGGGCTGGAGGAAAAGGTCACCATCTACGGCGACGATTATCCCACCCGGGACGGGACGTGTGTTCGGGACTACATTCACGTCACCGACCTGGCCCAGGCCCACATCCTGGCTCTGGAGGCACTGGACCGGGGCAGCCGCACGTACAACCTCGGCAACGGGCAGGGGTTCACCGTCAAAGAGGTCATAGAGACCTGCCGGGAGGTTACCGGACACCCGATCCCGGCCGAGGTCGGCCCCCGACGGCCCGGCGACCCCGCCGTCCTGGTCGCCAGCAGCGAGAAGATTCGCCGCGAGTTGGGCTGGAAGCCCCAGTACCCGGACCTGCGGACCATCGTGGAACATGCCTGGAACTGGCACCGCACTCATCCCAACGGATACGGAGACCGATAAGGGGATGAGCGCAAGTTTCAGGCCCGGGTCGCTGGGCACGACCTTACTGGCCGGAGATGACCGTCCGCACGGCGCGGATGGTCGTCTCCACATCCTCGTCGGTAATCCAGTAATGGGTGACGACCCGGTAGCGGCCGTCCTCCCGCCCCAGGACCAGTACCCCCTGCGATTTCAGCCGGGCCACGAAATCCTCCGGTGAGATAGAGACCTCGTCGTTCAGCCAGAAGTAAAAAATGTTGGTGTAGACGGGGCCCACCCGGACGCCGGGGATTTCGGCCAACCCCTCGGCCAGTCGCCGGGCGCGGGCGTGGTCTTCGGCCAGCCGTTCGGTCATCTGCTCCAGGGCGACGATGCCCGCTGCCGCCAGTATCCCTACCTGCCGCATACCGCCACCCAGCACCTTGCGCGCCCGCCGTGCCTCGTAGATGAAATCGGCACTGCCGCAGAGCATGGACCCCACCGGTGCACATAGCCCTTTGGAGAGACAAAACATCACCGAATCCACATCCCGTACCAGGTCGCGCACGGCGCAGTTCAGGGCAGCGGCCGCGTTGAAGACGCGCGCCCCGTCCAGGTGAATCCGCAGCCCATAGGCGCGGGCCAGTTGGGCCACCGAAGCGGTGTACTCCGCAGTCAGCGGTGCGCCGTTGCACATGTTGTGGGTATTCTCCAGGCAGACCAGGCGCGTGCGCGGGAAGTGGACATTTTCCGACCGGATGGCGTCCTGGATGTCCTCCAGGCGCAGGGTGCCGTCGGGCTGATTGGGGATGGGGCGGGGAGTGATGCCGCCCAGCGCAGCCATCCCACCCTGCTCAAACAGGAACGTGTGGCTGCGATCGCCCACGATGACCTCATCGCCCCGACCGCAGTGGGTGAGCAGGGCCACCAGGTTGCCCATCGTCCCGCTGGCGACGAAGAGCGCGGCCTCTTTTCCCATCCGCTCCGCCGCCATCTCCTCCAGATGCCGGACGGTGGGGTCTTCCCCGAAAACGTCGTCCCCCACCTCGGCCTGGTACATCGCTTCCCGCATCGCGGGGGTTGGATGAGTGACCGTGTCGCTGCGCAGGTCAATGAACCGCATATTTCCCTCCTTCACGGGCAGATACAGAAAAAGGCAGGCCGGCACTGCCAGCCTGCCTGAAGTCTTAAGAAGAGGGGGTAGCCAGTTTACCCCACTGACGGTCTCCGGGCCATTGCCCTGGACCAAAGCGCTCTACGGCGCAGGTTTCAAGCGCTCTACGGCGCAAATACTATGTGGATGCTGGCCCCCCTCCAGGTGCCGAGGGGCGGATTCGGACCGCCGACTCCCTGATTTTCAGTCAGGTGCTCTACCGGGCTGAGCTACCTCGGCGGGAGATTGCGTGTATATTTTACCACAACCCGGCATTTTTGCAACTCATGCTCGGGCGGCGGGGCTTGTGCAGCAAATCATTTCGGGGGAGCAGCGCGCCCGTGAAAAGAGAGAGTGGGGTTTGTGGGGGCGGCTTCGCCGCCCCCACAAACCCCACACCCCACCCTTTTCTCACGCAGGGCAAATCGCTACCAAGCCCACTACCCGCTGCCTGCTACCTGCTACCTGCTGCCTGCTGCC
>CAKZOY010000075.1 GCA_937138275.1 uncultured Chloroflexota bacterium | reverse complement strand
GCCAATTTTTGTTTTATAACTTAAAATTTGCCATTGTCAATCTAGTCAGGTGGCTAGAAACTGCGGTAAAAAAACACTTCACGAAGAGACCGCCGACGGCGGTGGGCAGACCCAGGTCGGGACCCACAGGCCGCCGAAGTCGGCAATGATGCCGCAACCGGAACAGGCGCTGCGACAATCCGGGCGGGTGCGGGCCTCCCGACTCCACTCCCACTCCCGCCAGAGGTGCTCCTTGCGTACCCCCGTGGCAATGTGGTCCCACGGGAAGACCTCATCCCGGCCCCGCTCCCGATGGGCGTAGAAATCGGGCGAGAGGCCGGTCTGGGCAAACGCCGCCGCCCATGCCCCCTCGTCAAACAGTTCGTCCCAGCCGTCAAAGCGCGCCCCCGCCCCCCAGGCCCGCCGGATGACCTCCCCCAGCCGCCGGTCGCCGCGGGAGAGGACCGCCTCTATGCGGGTCATCCGCGGGTCGTTCCAACTGGCGTTGAGCCCTCCGCCGCGCATCCGCCCGCGCAACATTTGCTGACGAAGACGAATCTCCTCCAGCGACAGAAGCGGCGCCCACTGGAACGGGGTGTGCGGTTTGGGCACAAAGGTACTCACGCTCACGTTGACCTGTGCCTTGCGGCCGTGGACTTTCTTCCCTTCGTTCAGGACGGCGCGCGCCAGGTCGGCGATCGCCCAGACGTCCTCCGGGGTCTCCCCCGGCAGACCGATCATAAAGTACAGTTTGATCGTCCGCCAGCCGCGCCGGAACACCTGGCGGGCGATCTCCACCATCTGGTCCGCCGGGACCGGCTTGTTGATGATACGGCGCAGTCGTTCCGTCCCCGCCTCCGGCGCAAAGGTGAAGCCCGTCCGGCGCCCGCGGCTGATGGCGTCAGCCAGGTCCACCGAAAAGGACTCAATCCGCAAACTGGGCAGGGAGATGGAGAGATGCCGGTCGGCATACCGCTCCGCCAGCGCCTGGACCAGTTCGCCGATGCGGGAGTAGTCCGCCGAGGAGAGGGAGAGCAGGGCGACCTCCTCGTAGCCGGTGTGGGTCAGGATGTCGTCCACCGCCTGTAGGACCTCCTCCAGCGGCCGCTCCCGCAGCGGGCGGGTGACCACCCCGGCGTGGCAGAAGCGACAGCCCCGGATGCACCCCCGCTGGATTTCCACCACCCCCCGGTCGTGGGCCACCGTGACGTTGGGGACCAGTTGCCGGGTCGGAGGCGGCGGCAGGACGAGGACGATCCGCCGCCGGATGGGGAGCGGGGCGTCGGGGTGAAGGGGCCGGATGCGGGCGACGGTCCCGTCGTTATGGTACTCCACATCGTAGAAGCGGGGGACGTAGACGCCGGGGATACGGGCCAGGGCTACCAGTTGCTCCTTGCGGCTTTTGTGACGGGCGCGCTCCCAGGCGCGCACCACGTCCTCAATCACTTCCTCCCCATCGCCGATGACGAACGCGTCCACGAAGTCCGCCACCGGCTCCGGGTTGAAGGTCGCGTGTCCCCCGGCAATGACCAGGGGATAGCGCTCGTCCCGCTCTCGGCTCAAGAGGGGCAGTCCGGCCAGCGAAAGCGTTTCCAGCAGGTTGGTGTAGAGGACCTCGTAGGGCAAACTGAAGCCCAGGATGTCAAATTCGGCCAGGGGACGAAAGGACTCCAGGCTGTAGAGGGGGATTCCCTCCCGGCGCATCGCCGCAGCCATATCGGGCCAGGGGGTGTATGCCCGTTCGGCCAGGACGCCGTCCATCCGGTTGAGGATGTCGTAGAGGACCTGGATGCCCAGGTTGGACATCCCCAGGTCGTAGAGGTCGGGGAAGATCAGCGCAATGCGGGTGGAGGTGGAGTCCCAGTCTTTGCGGACGGCGTTCACCTCCCCGCCGATGTAGCGGCCGGGACGTTCCACCCGCAGAAGTACCCGTTCCAGGCGGTCTCGCCAGTCCGAACTCACCGAACGGCCTTCCCGATCCCTTCTACCGCACATTCCCGTGCGCCGCTATCCACGAAGCCGACGGATTCGGCCAGGCGGAGGGAGGTTTCGTTGCCCTCGGCGACGACGTAGAGGGGGAGGGTGCCGCCGCGCAGAATCCAGGCGATGCAGGAATCCAGGACCGCCTTGCCCCAGCCCCGCCTCTGGGCTTCCGGCGCCGTCTGGACGTATACCTCGGCAAAGTGGGGAGATTGCCAGTTGATCCCCGCCTCGGCGACAATTTGCCCTTCCTGGGAGCGGATGACGAAACGGGGAGCGCCGCTGGCGGCCTGCGCGGGGGTGACCAGGACGTTGATTTGGGGGGAGTAGCGCTGCAGGTCCAGGGAATAGATGCGGTTGAGGCTGACTTTCTCCACCTCCAGGGCCTCTTCGGCGACGCCCAGCAGGTCGGGAGTGGTTACCAAGTAGTAGGGGCGGCGAACCGTTGTACCGGCGGGCTGAAGGACGCGCTGGAGCAGCGCCATCGCCACGTCCGAACGGCGGGCGCGCAGGACGCCGAAGAGCCGGAAGAGGTCCCAGCCGGTCTGGCAGAGGGCCAGAAAGCCCTCTACCCGCAGGCCCCGTTCGGCCACCCAGAGGCGGGTGCGCGCGGGGTCGTGGTAGAGGGCGTAATAGGCCGCCAGACCGTCCCGCGGGGTGGTCAGGTCCAGCATCGTCCGCACCTTACGGCGCAGTTCCCCCAGGTCCTGGGATATCTCCTGTTCCTGAAATGAGGGCCATTCGGCCATAGATGTTTCCTTTTCCATTTCCGGCGCGCGGACAGAACGTCCGCTACAGCCCCACGGGGAGGGGGGATTTTTGTAGGGGTTTTGGCGCTGGCGGCCTTCGGCTGCCAGCGCCAAAACCCCAAATTTTTCTCCCCCTTCTACCCGCCGGGCGGTGGCGGATTTGAAGGCCCCAACGATTGCACCTACTGAATTATACCACATCTCCTCCATCTGTGCCCAGCATCAACCGGCGCAGGACCGGAATCGGTGGGGTGCCGTAGGAGAGGAAGCGGTCGTGGAAGCGGCGCAGGTCAAAATTCTCCCCCTCCCGCGCCCGAACGTCCTCCCGCAGTTTGAGCACCATCAACTTCCCCAGCGTGTAGTTCAGGTAGCCGGGGTCGTAGGTGCCGCGGACGGCCTCCTCTTCAGCCGTCGCCGGCTCCATAAAGGCGTCCTCCACGAAGCGACGGGCGGCCTCCTCCACTGTCATCCCGCCGGTGTGCAAGCCCAGCGCGCAGACGAAGCGGACGTTGCGCATCAGGGCATCGGTCAGTTGCCCCAGACGGGCCCAGAGGTCGTCCGGGCAAATCGTCTCCAGCATCATCTGCTCGCAGTAGTGGGCCCATCCCTCGGTGAAGGCGTAGGACCAGAATGTTTTAGTGACGGCCGAGGGGGCGTTGCGGGTGTGCAGGCCATGCAGATAATGGCCAGGCCAGGCCTCGTGGACACAGGTGCTCCAGAGGGACTGGTAGGTGAAGGCCGTCATCCACTCCTCCACCCTCTCCGGGGGCCAGTCCTTCTCCGGCGGGGTGACGTAGTAGTAGGACTCGCGGGCGGCCTGCTCAAAGGGGCCGCTGGAGTACATCATTGCGAAGGCGTAGCGGAGAAACGAGGGCGTCTCGGCGACGATGCAGTTCTCGTCGTAGGGGACGGAGACGATGCCCCGCTCCAGGACGGTCTGCCGGAGGTCGTCCACCAGACGGCGCACGGTGGGGATGAGGTCGTCGGGCGCGGGGTGGCGGCGTTTCCCTTCGGCGATGACTTCCTCCAGGGGGCGGCCGGGCCCCAGACGGGCCGCCGTCTCCAGGTACGCCTCCTTGTTGCGGGCCAGGTCGGCCTCGGCGACGCGGCGGAGTTCATCCAGGGGGAAGGTGACTCCCTCGCCCAACGCTAACATCCGGGCGAACCGCTCCGGCCCCAGCGCGAAGTTGTCGGTGGCGCGGGGAGCCAGGTCGTTCTCCAGCCAGGCGACGGCCGCCTCCACTTCGCCGATGGCCTCCCGATTGGCGGCCTCAAACTCCGCCCAGAGGGCGCGGTCCTCCAGACCCGCCAGCGCGGTGGGGAGGTCGTTTTGCAGGAAGGAGACCAGCCCTCGGCCGATCCGCACCGCCACGCCGACGGCCGGACGCGCGGCCATCGTCAGGTTCTCCCGCATTGCGGAGAGGACGGCGGGGAACCCGCGCAGGTGGGCGATGAGCGCCCGGACGCGCACCTCCAGGGGAGCGTAATTGCGGAGAATGTAGTTGCCGACGTCCAGGGTCTCCAGATAGGGGATGGGGTCGCGCTCCGGTCGCCGCCAGTCCTCCAGGGTGAAGGCCTCAAAGGCTGCCTCATGGCGCACCACTTCGTAATCCAGCCAGCCTTTCTCGTCCAGGTCGGCCGGGTCTATCTGCTCCAGGTCGGCCAGGAAACGGCGCAGGTCGGCCAGGCGGCTCTCCTGCGCGGCGCGGGAGAGATCGGGCAGACGTCCATCGTACTCGTGGAACCCCAGCCAGACGGCGGCGTTGGGATAAGTCTCGCAGTAAGTTTTCAGGTAGGCATCGGTGAGGGATTGTAGCGTCTGGATAGCGGATGAGGACATGAGGGACCTCCTGGAATGGTACGGATGTCGGATTCGGGGCGGGCGGCCTTCGGCCGCCCGCCCCGAACCCCCTCGTATGGCAAACCGTTTCAGGCAGCCCCCTCGCCCCGCCGTGGAGGCTGCTGAAAAACGCCGTCAGGTTGAAACCTGCGGCTTCGGGATGCCCCCAAAGGGCATCCAAAGGATACCCACAAGGGGTATCCCTACAGGGCATCCCCCTGCGAACGGTCGGTGAAGGCCGACCGTCGGCCGAAGGCCCTCCAGGGGCGACTTTCAGTCGCTGGAATCTTAATTGAGGCGTATGTCCCCTCGCCCCCCTCCCCGCTGAAGGCGGACGAATCGCCCGCCCCGCGGGGAGGGGGAATTTTGTGTGGGTTTTGGCGCTGGCGGCCGAAGGCCGCCAGCGCCAAAACCCACCATTTTTCTCCCCTTTGCGGCCGGGGGGATGAGGGGGTTAAAACACCTCAAGCAGCCTTTTGGGACTCCACCCGACCGTAAAACGGTCAGGCAAAAGGATCGCTATTCGGTATCCGTTGCCTCCAGCGACACCTCCTCGCCGCAGGCGATACAGCGGGCCAGCCCCTTGCGGGCCTCCGTCATCAGGCCGCCGCAGGCCGGGCAGGGAGTGGGCAACGGGCGCTGCCAGACCCAGAAGTTGCAGGTGGGGTAATTGGTACAGCCGTAGCCAGTGCGCCCTTTACGGGTGCGCTTCTCCACCAGGTCGCCGCCGCATTGCGGGCAGGTCGCCCCGACCTTCTCCTGCCAGGGCTCGGTGTACCGGCAGTCGGGGAAGCGGGTGCAGCCGACGAACTTCCCATAGCGGCCCCAGCGGACCCGCAACTGCGCGCCACATTCGGGGCACGTCCGCTCCAGCAGGTCGGATTCCAGTTCCACCTTCTCCACCAGTCGGTCCGCCTCCGCCACCTGCCGGGCGAAGGGAATGTAGAACTCCCGCACCACCGGCACCCATTCCCGCTGACCCGCCGCGATTTCGTCCAGTTGCGCCTCCATCTGCGCAGTGAAGTTGTAATCCATCACCTCCGGGAAACGCTCCACCAGCAGGTCGTTGACCAGGAAGCCGGTCTCGGTGGGGACCAGCCGTCGGCCGTCCCGCCGGACGTAGCCCCTCTGCTGGATGGTCTGCAGGATCGGCGCGTAGGTGGACGGTCGGCCGATGCCGTACTCCTCCAGTGCCCGCACCAGCGTCGCCTCGGTGTAGCGCGGCGGCGGCTGGGTGAAGTGCTGCTCCGGAATCAACCGCACCAGGTCCAGCACTTCGCCCACCGTCAGCGGCGGAATCTGTTGGACGGGCTCCTCCTCCGTGGTGTCCTCGTCCTTCGCCTCCTCGTAGACCAACAGGAAGCCGGGGAAACGGAGCGTGGAGCCGGTGGCGCGGAAGAGGTACGGCCACTCGCCGCCCGCTGGCCCGGCCTCCGGTACGGGCAGGGTCAACCCCGCTCCGATCTCCACAGTCATTGTGTCGTAGAGGGCAGGAGGCATCTGGCTGGCGACGAACCGCTGCCAGATCAACTGGTAAAGCCGGTACTGATCGCGGGTCAACTGGTCTTTGATCGCCTCCGGCTCGCGGAAGACGGACGTGGGCCGGATGGCCTCGTGGGCCTCCTGCGCCCCCTTCGCCTTGGTTTTGTAGACGGGAGGCTTCGGGGGCAGGAACGACTCCCCGTACCGTTTGGCGATGTACTGGCGCGCCTCCGCCTGTGCCTGCTCCGCCACGTTGGTGGAGTCGGTGCGCATATACGTGATCAGACCGACAGGCCCGCTGCCGTCCAGGTCTATCCCCTCGTAGAGTTGCTGGGCGATGCGCATGGTGCGGGTGGCGGTGAAGCCCAGCCGCCGGGACGCCTCCTGTTGCATCGTGCTGGTGGTGAACGGCGGGGCGGGCTGTCGCTTCCGCTGCCCCTCCTTGACCGACGCAACCACGTAGACGGCCTTCTCCAGTTCGTCCACCACCGCCTGCGTTGCAGGCTGGTCCTTGAGGTTGACCTCCTCCCCGCGGATGCGGTGGAGTTTCGCCAGGAAGGAACGGCGACGCTCCTCCCGCTTCGCCAGTTCGGCGTGGATGGACCAGTACTCTTCGGGGACGAAATTCTGGATTTCCCGCTCCCGCTCCACGACCATTCGCACCGCTACCGACTGGACCCGTCCGGCGCTGAGGCGGCCGCGGACTTTGCGCCACAGGAGCGGGCTCAGGTTGTAGCCCACCAGCCGGTCCAGAACACGGCGCGCCTGCTGGGCATTGACCAGGTTCATATCAATCCCGCGCGGGTGGGAGAAGGCCCCCTCTATAGCCTGCTGTGTGATTTCGTGGAAGACAACCCGTCGCAGTTGAGAAGGACGGATGCCGACCGCCTCGGTCAGGTGCCAGGCGATGGCCTCTCCTTCCCGGTCGGGGTCGGTGGCGAGGTACACCTCGGCGGCCTTCTTCACCTCTTCCCGCAGTTCCTTCACCACCTGCTTCTTCTCTTTGGGGACCCGATAGACGGGCTTGAAGTCGTTCTCCACGTCCACAGACATGGATGAGCGCAGCAGGTCGCGCACATGCCCCACCGAAGCGCGGACGGTGTAGCCCTTGCCCAGGAACCGGCCGACGGTGCGCGCCTTGGCGGGCGACTCCACGATGACCAGCCGTCCTTCGGGTTGGGAAGGGGTGGGCGGGTCCATTCCCTCGTGGGCGGGCGTGGCGCCCATCCGAAAGAGCGTCGTCCCGCAGACGGGGCAGGTGCCGCGCGTCGCCGGACGGCCTGCGGTGGTGAAGACCGGCTGCGGGTCCGCCAGCGGCCGTTTCTCCTTACAGCGAACACAATACGCTTCCATCACAACGTCTGTCTTTTCAGCCATTCAGCAATTGCCTCCCGAAATTCCGTTGTTTATCTCCTCCAAATACCGTCGGGAAACCGGCTCAAAGTCCAGATAGAGGTCCCAGGAGCGGGCCGCAAACTCTTCGTAAGCCTCCCTGTCCCGGATCAAGAACGGCCGGCCGAACACGACGCGATACCGAAGGGCCAGCGGGGCATCGTTGACGACCCGAACGTCCACCGGCACCGGCACCAGAGGAGCGAGAAGGTCCACCGCATCGTTCAGCAGGTCCCAGTCCTTCTCCGCCGGACAGACGGCCCGATCCACCACCAGCGCGATGTCCAGGTCCCGGAACGGCAACCCCTCGGCAGCAGAGCCGTAGAGGACCGCTGCGACCAACCCCTGCAGGCCCTCCAGTGCCTCTGCCATCCGCTCCAGATACTCCCCCAGTTGGGCCTCATCCACCGAATACCGACGAAAAGCGTCCATCCTGTTACGTTTTACGCATTACGTTTTACTCACAAAACTTCCTTCCGCCCCATCTCCTGAAGTCGGCGCACCAGTTCCCGCACATCCTGCTCCCGCTCCACCGGAGAGATGAGCAGCGCATCATCGGTATCCACGATGATCACATCTTCCAGGCCGATAGTGGCGACCAACCGTTTGCCACCGAAAACAATCGTATTACTGGTATCTATGCCCACATACTCCCCGACCACCACATTGCCATCCCGGTCGGCGGGGAGAATCTCCCGCATGCTGGACCAGTTCCCCACATCCGACCAGCCGATGTCCACCGGAATCACCACGACGTCCTCTGCCCCTTCCATCACACCGTAGTCAATGGACTGGGAATCCAGTTCGGGCCAGAGCCGCTGCAGGGTGGGTTCGTAGGCTGGCGTGCCCAGGACGGCATCAACCTGCATCAGCGCGTCGTAGAGATCCGGCATCTGGCGGGCGAACTCCTCCATAATCCGGTCTATCCGCCAGATGAACATCCCGCTGTTCCAGGTGTAGAGGCCGGATTCTACCATCTGGAACGCCGTCTCCGGGCTGGGCTTCTCGGTGAACCGCTCGGCACGGAAGACGGTGAACCCGTCCACCTCGTACAACATCTCCCCCTGCTGGATGTAGCCGAAACCGGTGGAAGGGAAAGACGGGGTGATGCCCAGGGTGACCAGGTGTCCCTTTTCGGCGACCTCCGCGGCAGCCGTCAGCACCCGGCGGAATTTCTCCACATCCCGGATAAAATGGTCGGCGGTGAGGACAGCCATCACCCCCTGGGAGTCCCGTCGGCGCAGGTGGACGGCGCCCAGGCCGATGGCGGGGGCCGTTCCCTGACCCACCGGCTCTACCAGGAAGTTCCGGCGGGGGAGTTCCGGCGCCTGGATGAGCAGGGACTCCACCTGATCCTCTCCGGTGACCACGAAAATATCTTCCGGCTGGAAGAGGGATGCGATGCGGTCCACCGCGTGCTCAAACATCGTCCGTTCGCCCACCAGAGTGAGCGCCTGCTTGGGGCGGGATCGGCGGCTCAGAGGCCACAACCGTGTCCCGCCACCGCCCGCCATAATCAACGCGAAAAATGATGCCATTCCATCCTCCCCTAAATTTGCAATTTAGAATTTAGAATTTACAATACTTCATCCCCCCCACCTGCCGCACCATTCCCTTCAACTCCATCAGGGCCAGCGTACTGGTGACCTGGGCGACCGGCAACCCTACCGCGCGGGTCAGATCGTCCACGTGGACGGGTTCGTCGCTCAGATGGGAGAGGATCAGCGCCTCCGTCTCGGTCGCTGGCAGGGCCTGGCGGGCCTCCGCCTGCTGGGCGACCATCGTCAGATTCAGTTCCCGCAGGATGTCGTTGGGCTCCAGCACCGGCCTGGCGCCGTCCTGGATAAGGCGGTTGGGGCCTGCGCACCCAGCGGCAAGGATGGAGCCGGGGACGGCGAAGACATCCCGCCCCTGCTCAGCGGCGTAGTCGGCGGTGATGATGGCCCCGCTATCCCGCCCCGCCTCGGTGACGACGACCCCCAGACTCAGCCCGCTGATGATGCGGTTGCGCGGGGGGAAATTGCCCGGCTCCGGTTGCGTCCCCAGCGGATATTCGGTGACCAGCGCGCCCTGAGCGGCGATTCGGCGGGCCAGATCGCGGTGCTCCGGCGGATAGACCAGGTCAATCCCGCAGCCCAGGACAGCGATGGTGCGGCCTCCGGCCTCCAGCGCGGTCTGGTGGGCCACCGTGTCTATCCCCCGCGCCAGCCCGCTGACAATTGTGACCCCGGCCTGCACCAGTGCGGTGACCAGCCTTCGGGTGACCTCCCGCCCATACGCGCTGGCCCGACGGGTTCCCACCACCGCCACTGCCCAGGCGTCCTCCGGTTTCAGTTCCCCGCGGACGTACAGGACCGGTGGCGGGTCGGGGATTTCCGCCAGAAGTTTCGGGTACTCCCCGTCCTCCCAGGTGAGGACGTGAGCGCCCACGGCAGCGATCCGGCGCATCTCCCGGTCCAGGTCCAGATGGGCGCGCGTCTCCAGCAAGTTCTCCAGCGACCGGCGGTCCAGGCCAGCGCGAGCAAGCGCTTCGGCGGGAGCGTGCCATGCCCTCTCGGCGTCCCCGAAGACATCCAGCAGCATGCGCAGGCGGGCCGGGCCAATGCCGCGCACCCGGTTGAATCCGACGTAGTAGCGCGCGCTCTCGCTCATCCGCGTTGCGGTGGGGAGGATAGAGGGGTGCGGCAGCGGCTTCGCCGCTGCCGCACCCCTGGACTCCCATTACGGCAATAGCCCCGATATCGGGACGATGACCATCCGGCGGGCGGTCAGGTCCAGTTCGCGGACGATGTCCTCCACGGCGGGGATGAGAATTTCCCCGCGCGGCCCGCGGACGACGTAGACATCGTTGGCCTTTGTCTCCATCACGTCCACCACCTGGCCCAGGTGCTCCCCCTGATCGGTAAACACTTCCACCCCGACGACCTGGAAGTAGTAGTACTCTCCTTCCTCCAGGGGGATTGCGTCTTCTAGGGGGATGTGGACCAGCAGGCCGCGCAGGGCCTCGGCGGCGTTCCGGTCATCGCAGCCGGCCAGTTTGATGATCGCCGCTTCCCGATGGAAACGGACGCCCTCCACCGGGTAGGGTTTCGCCTGTGGGCCCAGGTAAAAGACGCGATGCGAAGAAAGCCGCTCCGGGTAACCGGTAAGGATTTCCATCCGCATCTCCCCGCGGATTCCGTGGGGGCGCAGGATGCGGCCGACAATCAAAAAGCGGGGCTCCTCGGGCCGAGGCGGCGACCCGGGGCCTCGCGCTTTTGTGGACTCTTTTCGGAAAGAATAAGACCGACGACGATCAGACAATCTCCAGAGTTACCCGCTTTCCCTGCTTTGCGGCAAGCACGCGGACAAGGGTGCGAATCGCGTTGGCGGTACGCCCGTCCTTGCCGATGATTCGCCCCATATCTTCCGGAGCGACCCGCAGTTCCAAAATGAGCGCGGCCTCGCCCTCAATTTCGGAGACCTGTACCTGATTCGGCTTGTCGGCCAGTGCCTTGGCGATGTACTCAACCAGGTCTTTCATTGCGGACATGATGGACCTCCCTGCAGGTGGTGGATGGGACTGGATTACGGAGGTGAAGTTCCAGGCGGGAACAGGTCTCTCAGATTTTCCCCCTCCCCTTGGTCAGTTTTTGGGCGGAGGAGACACTCCCCGCCAACAGATTGCCGACCCGGCGATCGGCAGCAGGCCGGCAAGCCCTGGGAACGCGATCAGGCGGCCGCCTCCGCTATCAGCGCCTCCAGGGGTTCCCCGGCCTTCAGCCGGGCAAACCGGGCCAGCGTCCCATTTTTCTCCAGAAGACGCGCCACTGCCTCCGTCGGCTGAGCGCCGACACTTAGCCAGTAAAGCGCCCGATCCTCGTGAATTTGCACCGTCTCCGGCTCCGTGCGGGGGTTGTAGAAGCCGATGGCCTCAATGTACGCCCCGTCCCGCGGCGCCCGCGAGTCGGTAACCACGATCCGATAACTGGGTTGCTTCTTCGCACCAACACGTCGTAGACGGATTTTGACCATGCTCCTCCTGAAGAATTGGAATTCTGAACATTGTTGCTGTGATCGCACCAGGAGCATCCCTGGCTCATCTACAGCGACGGGAATCACATGTGAAACCTCACTCATGAGCCAGTCTCAGAATACGATGCTTGATTTCCTGCGACATCCATAGACCGGCTCGTTCCAGAGCATCCAGTTGGGGTGCCACGCGTTCAATCAGCCCGTGGGACTTGGCTTCTAACAAAAGACGCAAAGTTCCCCATACCGTTAATCCTGCAGCCTGCGCTATACGGCGGGCAAGCAGGTCGTCCAACAACAAGATATGTTCAGGGTGCTCAAAGGCCAGGGCCAGAGTAGCAATTTCTCCCGCTCCCAAATCGGCAACCAGCCACTCCGACGGCACAGCATGCGGGTCCACTAACCGCAGCCAGGCATACTTCGTCGGGTCAGGAACGTCGTAGCCGAGAGTGCGGCCGGTTGCCAGTTCCTGAACAACCGCTGAAGGAACCCAAACATCCTCAAACAGCACTGGTAGCCAATCCAATCCACCAATGCGATACAGATACACCAACGGCGAAGTGTCACTGATGGCTTTCGCCATAGGCTGCTTCTAACTCATCCAGTTCGGCCGAGAAGGGGAATACCTGGTACTTTCCCAAACTCAACAGAAATTCCACTCTGGACATCCCGGCCAGTTCGGCCGCCCGCCCGGAAGAGAGACGACCCATCTCAAATAACTTGACCGCCGCCAGCATGCGCAATTCGCGGGCGAACCGTTCCTCATCCATCTTCTCAGCCAGTAACACCTTTTCCGGAACTTCAATGATCACTCGCCGGGAAAGCATACTGTGCCCCTTAAGATTTTTGCTGTGATAAAAAGATACACCACTCGCGCCTTTTTGTCAAATTCTCATAC
>CAKZOY010000074.1 GCA_937138275.1 uncultured Chloroflexota bacterium | reverse complement strand
CAACCGCTTCAGTTTGCGCCTATGCCCCCAGCCATTTCCGAAGGCGACGAGGTGAGGGTAAGGTGCCTCATCCCCTGCCCCTTTTTCGGCAGGGCCGGGGTTCGGGGCCTACCCGATGGTAGACCGCAAATAGGTCTCCATAAACCCGTCCAGTTCCCCGTCCAGGACGGCCTGGGTATTGCCCGTTTCGTAGCCGGTGCGGTGGTCCTTGACCAGTTGGTAGGGGTGGAGGACGTAGGAGCGAATCTGGTTGCCCCAGGCCGCCTCCACGTGTTTCCCTTTCAGTTCGGCCAGTTCCCGCTGCCGCTTCTGCTCTTCTATCTCCATCAGGCGGGCACGCAATACTCGCAGCGCCGTTTCCCGGTTCTGCGTCTGGGACCGTTCGTTCTGGCAGGTGACGACGATGCCGGTGGGGAGGTGGGTGATGCGGACAGCGGTCTCGTTTTTCTGCATATGCTGTCCCCCGGCGCTGGAGGACCGAAATGTCTCTATCTTCAGGTCGTCGGGATTAATCTGGACGCTGGCCGTTTCCGGCAGGTCGGGCCAGACCTCCACCAGGGCAAAGGACGTGTGGCGACGGTGGGCGGCGTCAAAGGGAGAAAGGCGCACCAGTCGGTGTACCCCCCGTTCGGCCCGCAGGTAGCCGTAGGCATACGGGCCGGAAACGGCGACGGTCGCCCGCTTAATGCCCGCCTCCTCCCCGTAGAGCCGGTCCACCAGGTCTGTTTTGTACCCGTGGGATTCCGCCCAGCGCAGGTACATTCGCAACAGCATCTCGGCAAAGTCCTGCGCATCGGTCCCACCCGCTCCGGCGTGGATAGCCAGGAAGGCATCGTTGCGGTCGTATGGACCGGAGAAGAGGAGGAGGAATTCCCGTTTTTCCAGTTGCTTCTCTATTGTCTCCGCTTCGGCGTTCAGTTCGTCGGCCAAACTCTCATCGCCCAGTGCGGCCAGTTCCAGAGCGTCGGCGAGCCGGCGCTCCAGGACGACCCACGGCTCCAATTCATCCCGCAGGTCGGCCAGGCGCTGCATGACCTGCTGCGCGGCGGCCGGGTCATCCCAGAAGCCGGGCGCGGCCGCCTGTTCCTCCAGACGGGCGATCTCCTGTTCCTTCTGGTCCAGGTCAAAGGCGCCTCCGAATGTCCTGGAGTCGGGCCTGCAGGGCGGTTAGACGCGCATAAATCTCGTTCGCCATCTCCTTACTCTTCAAAAATGGATTGCAGGGTGTGGTAGAAGACCTGGAAACTGTGAGAGCGATTCCGGGTCGGAACCATATGGGGAGCGATTGTTTTTGCAACTGTTACTTTTGGTAACTCCTTCAGAGATTTGGGCAAATAGCCAGCCTGTTGCAGAATATACAATAATCGCCAGGTTGGCTCCGGAATGGCGTCGGGATTCCGATATCTGGGCTTGTGCGGGATGTCTTCAGGCACGCGAGGATACGCTGCGCGCACAGCCTCCCAATCGCCGAAGTACCAGGCCTCCAGACAAGGCACGACGATGCGATTGATCACGTGGAATCTTCCCGCATAAGGGTTCGTTCGGGTTGGGAGATTCGCACGACGAGCAAACTCTTCCAACTGCGCCTTCACCTTATGGCAATCCCTCCCATTCTGATCTTCCATCACAACGATCAACCAGGTTTTAGGCAACCGGTGGGAATACCCTTTGAGCCGGTGCTGGAGACGGTCGTACATCTTTGGTCTGCCCCCCAGCGGGTGTAGATTCCAGGTCACGTCGGAGGGCAGCATGCCCCGTAACAGGCTCTCCAGAACAGCCTGCATACT
>CAKZOY010000073.1 GCA_937138275.1 uncultured Chloroflexota bacterium | reverse complement strand
CTGACGGGCGGGGGAGAGGGGGGACAGAGAGGGGTTTTGCGGGGCGGCGGCGAAGCCGCCGCCCCGCAAAACCCCATTTTTTTCTCCCCCCTCCCCGTGGGGTTGTAGGGGCAGACGATCCGTCCGCCCTCGACGGGGAGGGGGTAAGGGGGAGGGGCAAATGAAACCGGCATAGAACTGGACGGATTAATTTATCACTACCTCTCGGAGTGACCACCAAAACGGTCAGGCTGAGCCCCAAAAGGGCGTTTTTGAACTTTTGCAAATTAATCGGATAATAGGGGGCATATAGCGATTGCCGTTCCTCTTTTGCCGTCAGGTTGAAACCTGCGGCTTTGGGGCGCTGTGTGCCGACCGTCCCCCTGCGGGGACGGTGAAAACAGTTACGAGGGTTGGGAGGCAGGGAAAGCAGAAACAGGAGTCGGTGGGCGGCGGCGAAGCCGCCGCCCACCGACCGCTCCCCATGCAGCAAAGCCTCTATCGGGGCATAAAATCGGGGTAGTCCACTCCGCCGGATGCCAGATACTGCTCAATCAGGCCCGGCAACTGGGCGGGGATGTCTCCGGACCCGACCAGCACCTTATCGCTGATGAACAGCATCGGCACCCCGCGCCAGTTATCCGGCACCCGGTAGTCATCCATCGCCTTCAGCCACAACTGGTAGTTGCTGGGGTCGGAAACTTCCAGCATGCGGATTTTCAACTGGTCCCCGTACTGCTTCTGCAACGGCGGGAGGGTCTGCTCTATCACGTAGTGGCAATGGGGGCAGGTATCCGCGTAGAACAGAACTGCGCGCACGACGGGCTTCTCCTTTGGGGTTGCGGTCCCGCCGGAGCAGCCCGCCATAGTGAGTACGAAGAGAACAGCCAGTACACCAATCCCCAATGCACCATACCCAATCCCCAATTCCTGATTCCCCGTCTCTGCTGCATCTATCCTCCCGCTATTCCGAAGACTCCTGCCGGAGACTCCCCAGCAGACTGGTGAACTCCAGGGGGAAAATGAACTTGGTCGCCGGACTCTCGCCCAGCCGCCGCAGCGTCTCCATGTACTGGAGTGTCATCGTGTTGGGGTCCAGTACCCGGGCGACCTCAAAGATGTACCGCAGCGCCATCGCGTACCCTTCGGCGCGCAGGGCCTGGGCGGCCTGCTCTCCCTCGGCGCGCAGGATGGACGCCTGCTTTTCTCCCTCGGCGCGCAGAATGGCGGCTTGCTTCTCCCCCTCGGCGACCTTGATCGCCGCCTCCCGCTGACCGTCGGCCTCGGTGACCATGGCCCGGCGGTTCCGCTCCGCCGACATCTGGCGGTTCATCGCCGCCTGAATCTCTTTGGGCGGCTCAATCTCCCGGATTTCCACGCTGGTCACTTTGACACCCCAGCGCTCCGTCACTTCGTCCAGTTTGACCCGCAGGACCTGGTTGATGTGCTCCCGTTGGGCCAGGACGTCGTCCAGCATGATGTCGCCGATGACGGCGCGCAGGGTGGTGGTGGCGATGCCGATGGACGCCCGCCGGAAGTCTCTCACTTGAATGACGCTCGCCTCCGGGGCCACAACCTTCCAGTATATGAGGAAGTCCACGCCGATGGGGGCATTGTCTTTCGTGATACTGGTCTGGTGGGGGATTTCCATAAACTGCTCCCGCAGGTCCACCAGCACCGCCCGGTCAATCAGCGGGACCAGGAGGACGATTCCCGGCCCTTTGGTGCCGATGCAGCGTCCCAGCCGGAAGACGACCAGCCGCTCGTACTCCCGTACGACGCGAATTATGGAGAGGAGGAGGATCAGGAAGATAAAGGCGACGAAAAAGAAGAAAAAAATCAACAGAATTTCCATGGGAGACCTCCTTTTGTAGGGTTTGTTGAATCTCCAAATAGGGTACCAACGCCACTCCACTGCGCTCCGTGGCTCACTACGAACAGGTGCAATGCCGTTTGTAGTGCGCTACGAAGCGAAGCGGAGTAGCGCAGAAACGCCGCTTAGCTCAGTTCAGGGAATCAATCCGCCTGTTCCTGCTGTTCCGATGGGGGATGGAGCGGAGCCACCCGCACGCGCAGCCCGTCCACAGCGATGACCCGGATCGGGGTGCCGGCGGGAATAGGGTCATCGGAGATCGCCGTCCACAGTTCGCTGCGCACCTGGACGGTGCCAATCGGGGCGATAGGGGTGGTGGCAACTCCCTCGGCGCCGACAACCGTCCCCACGCCGGTTTTGGCCGCGGTCTTCTGGGCGCACAGCGCTGCCCGAAAGGCCCATCCGAAGAGCCCCGCCGAGATGGCCGCAGCGCCGATGACCGCCCACGGAGAAACCGCGACCCCTTGCCCCGGTCGGAAGAGCAGGAGGGAGCCGATGATCAGGCCGATAACTGCGGCCACGGTCAGCCCGCCGCTCTGCACCTTCAGGTCCACGAGGAACAGGGCGCTGGAAACCAGCAGGAGGCCCAATCCGATGAAGTTGACCGGCAGACGGGCCAGCCCTATGGCCGCCAGGAGCAGGCAGATCACTGCCGCCGCTTCGGGAAAGCCCGTGCCGGGGAGCGTCCACGCGGCCGCCAGTGCCCACAGTCCCAGAAGCAGGAAAATGTAGGCGACGTTCGGATTGGTCAGGAATTCCTGCAGGGTCACAATCCAATCTCCGCTCATCGGCCCCTCCTCACGGTCGCACGACCATCCGCAGGGCGTTGCAGGCCGGGCAGACGCCGCCCGGCCGGATGATGGCGAAGCCGTCCTGCGGGTCATCAAAATAGCGCATAAAGTCTATATTCCAGATGATAATGGCCCGCACCAGGCCGCTCTCCCGCGCCAGTTGCACCGCCTCGGCCAACCACGCGGCCTGCTGGGCATCGGTCGTCTCCCGGGCCCAGAAAAGATGGTCGGGGAAGGGAGGAACACCCTCCTGCGAGGCGTACCCCAGTTCGGTGTAGAAGAGTTGCTTGCTGCCGCCGAAGATGTTGTAGTAGAGTTGCATCTGGGGCAGGAAGTACCAGGAATGGTGATGGCGTCCGTCGTCGGCGGGATGACCACTGACGGCCGATGGGGATGTGGCACCGAAGTTGTAGTGGACGCCCAGATAGTCCATGCATTCGGCGCCGCCCGCGGCATAGACCCGCTGCAGGAAGATGCGGTCGTCGCAGCCATTGGGAGTGCATTCGTCAAAAGCGCCTGTGGGCGCTGGCGCCGCGGCGATGACTAAGGTATTCGGGTTGGCCTTTTTAACGGCATCGTAGGACATGCACAGGAGGCGCGTGTACGCTTCCGGACTAATATACCCCGGCTGCCACTCCCTGTCAATATTGGGTTCGTTCCAGACCTCAATGGCATCGGCGCCGAGGGCGGCCATACGCGCCAGCCAGCGGGCGTAGTTTTCCTCAAATCCCTGCTGGGCGACCATCCCCGCCGGACCCACCGTGCCCAGGAGTATCTTGAATCCCCGTCGGTGGGCCGCGCCGATCAGGGGGGCGGCCTCTTGCGGGTAGCGGGCCTGCGCTTTCACCCAGGTCATCCCGGCCGCGCGCATCTTGTCGGCATAAGGGAGGTCCAGATTCCAGACTTGTCCGCCGATCTCAAAAGTCCCCCCACGGACCATCGGCGTGGCGGAGGTGCCTTCGGCGAGGGCGGCAAAGGCGTCCGGCAGCGCGCCAAATACGGCCCGGACTTTCTCCGGGGGGTAGACTTCCAGCATACATTCCCACCAGTCCTTCCTCTCCGTTTTCTGGAGATGCCACCAGTTGATGTCGGGCCAGAAGTAGCGCCAGCGGTAGAGGGCCGGTGATCGCTCCCAACCGTAATCTGCCGCCAGGGTCGTCAGGTCCACAAAGTAGCCGGAGGGGACTTTTTCCATCGGACGGCCCCCCTGGGCGGCCGCGCTGCTATCCGCCTCCCGGGCCTTCAGGTCCCACGGGGGCACTCGCAGGGGCTCCCCTAGGCTCCCGTCCTGACGGGCCGCCCGCAGGTACACCCGCCAGTAGGTCTCATTCCCCACATCTTCCCGTCCCAGGACAATCTGTGGCGGCGTCTCGTCATAAGGGCTCTGGTCCAGGTCCACCGCCCGACCGCAGAGGTGCCAGTTCAGGCGCTGTTCGGCGTTCTCCATCGGCTGCCAGGTCAGCGCCACCGACGAGAGGTAATCCCATCCCGCCTCCTCCCGTACCCGACGCCGCAGGGCCTGGAAACTATCATCCACCCGGTCGTTCAGCCGCAGCCATTCGTACTCCCCGCTGGCGTCGGGGAGGTAGACCAGGGAGACCAGCGTCTCGGTCGGCGATGAGGATTGGATGAACTCGGTGTAGAGGGGCGCCTCGCGCTCCGGTTCGGCCGCGCGGGCCCGGGCGATGGCGCGCACCGAGAGGGGGACCGTCCCCCAGACCGGCCGGGAGATCAGGCCGGGGTCGCTGTAGATTTCCTGGGAGAGGCCCCAGCCGTACAGGCTGGAGGCGATCAGGTAGGAGTACCCCGCGCGCCGGTAGACGGTGAGCAGACTCTGACCGTCGGGGGCCCAGGTGGGGGCGGAACCGGAACCGAAGAGGTCGGTGGAGGAGAGGCGGAGCATCGGCTGGGCCTGCGGGCCGCTGCGGGCGGTCCACTCCAGGGTGCTCACTTGAACGGTGGCGTATCCGGACCGGGAGATGGTGTAGGCCAGTTGCTTGCCGTCGGGCGACCACGCCGGATCGGATTCGTTGATGTCGGGGCTGTTGGTCACGTTGATCTCCGTCCCCGCCTGCTCCCCTTCCAGGACGTACAGGAAGATGTCCTGGTTCCCGTTCCGGTAGGAGACGAAGGCCACGGCCGAACCGTCGGGCGACCAGGCCGGACTGTAATCGGGGTTGGGGTCGGTGGTCAACCGCCGGACGTTGCCGCCCTCGGCGTCCATCACGTAGATATCCAGGTTGTCCTCCCGGTAGGACTCAAAGGCAATCTGGCGGCCGTCGGGGGACCATGTGGGGCCGGCATCAAAGCCGGGGTGACGGGTGAGGCGGATGAGGGCTCCGCCCTCCAGGTCCAGCAGGTAGATGTCCCAGTTGCTCCCGCGGCGGGAGGCGAAGGCCAGCAGTTGCCCGTCGGGCGACCAGGCCGGGTCGCGGTCCTCCGCCGGATCGCTGGTCAGGCGGACGATTTCGCGGGGGGCCTGGTTGATGGCGTAGATGTCGCTGTTGCCGTTGCGTCGGAGGGTGAAAGCAATGGCGCCACCGCTGCCGAAGGGGGTGGGGCTGGGGGCTGGGGTGGGGTTCGGCGGCGGCGTCGCCGTGACAACGACGGTCACCACCGGCGGGCGGGCATTAAGCGCCACCGTGGAGTGGTAGAGGGAGAACCCCAGCGCCGCCAGGACCAGACTGTTTGCCAGGACCAGCAGGATCAGCAGGCGGAGAGCGCGCGGGGAGAGCGTCACCGGAGCGGGTTGGGTGATAGGTCGGCCTTCGGGGGATCGTTGAAAGCGCTGCCGGATGGTTGCCCGAAATCGCTGCAGTCGGGATCGGGCTACCTGATTGGCATTGGTTGCATTATCCATTTATTTCGTTTGCCACGAAGGACATACAGGACGACACAAAGGACACAAAGAACATTTTTCTCTGTGTTTCTGGTCTGAAAATAAACTGCGGTTCGGCTCGTGGGTGGTCACTCCGATAGGTAGTGATAAACCTGATCGTCCAGTT
>CAKZOY010000072.1 GCA_937138275.1 uncultured Chloroflexota bacterium | reverse complement strand
CCTGAATGTGCGTATTCAGGCCCACCTTCATCGCCTCTGCCTGCAGGGTTGCCCCGATGACGCCCGGCTCAATGACGGCGAACATATTCTTCTCGTCTATCTCCAGGATGCGGTCCATGCGCCGCATGTCCAGCTGGATGGTGTTATCGTCCGAGGGATATCCCTGGGCGGACCAGAAGGTACTGGAGGCCTTGAACTTGATCCCGTACTTATTGCACAGCCGGACGATGGCCTGGACCTCTTCGGTGCTTCCCGGCAGAAGAACCGCCAGCCCCCGCGGGGTGAACGTGTCGTAGAAGGGGCCGACGTGGATGGCGGTGTGGGCCAGCGAATAGCGGTACGAATCCAGCACCGCCGGGTCGTCCGAGATGTTCTCCGGCCCGACGATGTCCTCAAAGGCCTGATAGATGTGCTTGGGCAGTGGCATGTCTCCCCTCCTACCGCGTTGCCTTCCACACCAGGTCCACGATGTCGCAGACCTGCACCGGTTCGCCGTTTCCGTCCATCGCGTCCAGGAAATTGCGTTCGCACCACGGGCAGGCGCTCACCAGCGCCTCAGCCCCCGTCGCCTTTGCCTCAGTGAGCCTCTCGGCCGCAGTCCACATAGAGAATTCGGGATATACTTCGCGCACGCCTCCACCAGCGCCACAGCACCAACTGTATTCCCGGATGCGCTCCATCTCCACCAGTTCTATGCCGGGGATGGCCCGCAGGACCGCTCGGGGGGGGTCGTACACGCCCCAGGCGCCGTTGTACCGGGGCCGGCGCGGCTCGTAGACGATAATCTGGTTCAGGATTTTCTTTTCCACGCCGTCCCACGGCACATACGGCTCTCCCTGACGGCCGAGGTGGCATGGATCGTGGTAGGTGACGGTCAGCGGTACGGAGGAACGGAACGGGATTTTCCCCTCCTCAAGCAGGCGGGCGATGAATTCCACGGTATGGAGCACCTCCACCTGGAGGCCCAGGCGGGGGTAGAGGCGCTTGAAGGCGTGATAGCCGTCGGCGCAGGAAGTGACCACCGTTTTCACGCCCGCGTCGGCCCAGGCCTTGAAATTGGCCCGGGCGAGACGGGTGAACTCGTCCCGGTAGCCCATAGAGTATATTCGCCCGCCGCAACACATCTCCCGCTCGCCCATAATCCCGACGCGGATGCCCGCGTTCTTCAGAAGCGTGACCGCCGCGCGGGCTGCGGCATGCAGGGCCGGGTCGTAACTGTAGCGGCATCCTGCGTGGAAGACGACCTCTGCTTTCTCTCTGGGCAGACGGGGGACATCCAGGCCATCGGCCCAGTCCCCCCGCTGCGCCCTGGGCTGGGACATGGTGTTCTGGTCCTTCCGTACGCTCTCTATGACCGCAACGTGGGCGTCCAGCCCCTGACCGTCCTCCACGGCCCGGAACTTCAGTTCGCGCACCATCTCCAGGGGTTCCAGATTGTAGCGGCACACCTTGCAACTCACATCGCACGAACCGCAGGTCAGGCAGGTGAAGATGATGCGCCGCAGGGTGTCGGTATACCCGATCTGTCCCCGGATCAGGGAGCGGGCCACCGCATAGCGGCCGCGGGCGGAGTAACTGTTAAAGTTATAATAGGCAATGCTGGGGCAGTTTTTGGCGAAACGCCAGCTCTTCATCTGGTCAAAGGGAATCCACTTGCAGTACGAGCACTGACTGCAACGGTCCATTTCCCCTGCGAAATCTTCCAGTGGCATCGTATCGCCTCCTCTAAAAGCACAACTTACCGGGGTTCATCACGTGGTTGGGGTCAAAAATATCTTTGACCTTGCGCAGCGCGATCGTGGTCTGGGCGTCGGCGTTGTAGACTATCGGGGCCCATATCCCGTACGGCCGCGAGAAGTAGCCCTTCTGGTGAAACAGACGGACGCTGGCATCGCGGAACAGTTCGCTTGTCTTCTGTATTTCTGCCCCGTCCTTCCGGTCAAAGGGAAGGACGAATTCGCAGTGGCAGCAGACGCCCTGATGGACCGGCTGGATGTAGACGCCGATGTCGGGGGCCGGATACCGGTAGTCGTTCGCTGCCGATACCATCGTCGCGATATACCCAGGCGTTCGGTCCAGCGTGGTCAGGAAGAAGATTTCCTGCATGCCCCCTTTGTACCGGATTTTCCAGTACGGTTCCCCCGAAGGCTGCCGCAGGATTTTCAGCAGATCGCCGCCCCGGCAGCCAGGTACCGCCGGCATCAGTTGCAGGCCAAACTCCTGGGCGATGTCCCGGATGTCGCTCTCCTGGGCCTGGACTCTCTCCCGGGGCAGAATCTGCCCGCCCGCAATCCCGACTACGACGACCCACGGGGGCAGGGTGTCCCGCAAAGAGGGAACATGCTCCGGTCGGTCGGCGAGGATGGTCGCCAGGGATGTGCTGTTCAGGATGAAGAGTTCGTCGCCGAACCGGAAGCGGAGGAGGCGATAGGTGAAGTCAATGAGGGGTTCCAGCGTTGCCGATGGGACCAGAAAGAGTTTGTGGACTTCTGGGAACACCTCGCACTTTACCGACGCCCACGTGGCGATGCCCATCGTGCCCTGGGCCCCGGAGATGATCCGGTAGTAGTCCACCTGTCCCGGTCCAAGGCCCAGGACGGGCACCCGTCCTTCCAGCCAATCTTCCTCCCTTTCGCCGCGGAATGTGCCGCTGCCGGTGTAGAGTTTATCCCCGTTCCCCCAGACAACTTCCAGACTTCGCAGCGGCTCCATCACATGCCAGTGGTATTTGGGGGACATCGGGGGCTCCCTCTCCAGCAGGGCGGCGAGGACCGACTTGGTGCTTCGGGGGAGAAGGGGCATAATCACGCGCAGGCCGTGCTTTTGCAATTCGGACTGCAACTGCCCGTACGTCACTCCCGGCTCAATCAACACGAGTCGGTTTCGGCGGTCCACCTTCAGGATGCGTTTCATCCCGCTCAGGTCCACAGTGACCGCCTCCGGCGCGGCGGGGAGGGTATCCCCGCGAAAGTGCGGGGGGCCGGAACTGACCGGGACCAGCGGCGTTCCCGTCTGATTCGCCCAGAGGACGATTTTCTGGACCTCGTCCACGTTCCTGGGTTTGACCACAAAATGAGGTCTCAGCGGGGGGATCAGAGTGGGGTCCAGGGAGAACGATTCCTCAATCGGCGGGTTCTCCAGGACGGCCTCTTCTCCGAGAATCTCTATCAGTTGGGTTTTCTTTTCCATGGGGCACTTCCTCGCAGAAGACGCGGTAATTGTACCGAATGTATTCGGTGAACGCATTCAGTATACATCGGTTTGGCGGATTTGTCAATGGGGGCTGCTGGGGTTCAGACACAAGTTTGGACAATGAGCCAGAAACAGCGACTGAAGTCGCCCCTGAGGACCTTCGGCCGACGGTTGGCCTTCGTCGACTGGTAAGGGCGACGCGTACGTTGCCGCGCAGGCCGATGCCTGGCGCGGTGGTAGAGATGCCCCTTGTGGGCATCCGACAAATGAAGTTTGGCCTTTTGGGCCCAAATAGCCTAAAAGGGAGAGGGAAAGTACTTACCGGGCCGCGTTTGTAAGTTGACAATGGCAGATTCTAAATTATAATGACAAACTATGCGTTAAAAGTATAAATGGTATTACCCAATTCGGCTTCC
>CAKZOY010000071.1 GCA_937138275.1 uncultured Chloroflexota bacterium | reverse complement strand
TTTGTAGTTAGCCACGAAGCGTAGCGGAGTGGCGTCCGATGCGCTACTCCGCTTCGCTCCGTAGCGCACTACGAACGGCATAGCGCTTGTAGTCAGTCACTGCGACTCTGTGGTGAGCAGTTACAACCGTAAAGCGCAAAACGTAAAGCGCTCGTTTTATCCGCGTTTATCCGCGTTCATCCGCGTCCCTTTTTGGCGGATTTCGGCAAAGCGGGCCTCCACGTAGGCCCGGTGCCGGTCGCCCAGGCCAGGGCGGGAGTGGTCATCTTTTCCGAACGCTTTTACCCACTCGCGCTCCCTCGGCTGGGCGGCGAGGTGGGCAATGTATTCGGGGTAGAGGTAGGCCGCCACGCTTTCGGCCCACTCTTCGTATGCCGCCCGCCATCCCCGAAGCCCCGAGGCCAGACCCCCGTACCAGGTAGGGCCGGGTTCATCCCCGACGAACTGCACCATCCCGCGCACGAGGCGCCCGGGCCGGCCCAGCATCCGCCCCAGGAGGCCTGCCGTGTGGGCGTCCCAGGCGTGGGCCAGTTCGTGCACCACCGCGACCTCCCCCAGCCATCGGGGTTCCTGGTGCAGCAGCGCCTCGCCGATTACCACCCGTTTCCAGGGAGGACGAAACCAGAAGGCATACGCTCCCCCGCCGCCCGTCGCCCTTTTCTCCAGGATGAGGTCGCCAATCGCCAGGCGAAGCCCACGCGCGCCCCCCAGCGCCTGGCTCATCCGCTCCACGGCGCGCCAGACCAGCATTCGCTCGTCGGTCTCCCATCCGGAGGGATGGACGCGCAGGCCATACTGCCGCAACTCCTGGGCCCAGGCGGTGGCGTCAAGGAGGGTATCTAATCCCACCGTCGGCCTCCCGATTCGTGTGTGCGCCATCCAGCGCTGCTTGCAGTTCCTCCAGCGAAGTGATCCCCCGAACCCGCCGCAGGAACAGGCGCAGGTCGCTAACGCCCAACTGGGCGACCGCTTTCCTTGTCTCCGCCCACAGATCCCGCACCGCTGGCCCCACCGGGTCCGCCCCCGCCGCCCCCGGCTCGTCGGCGTAGGAGCCGTGAAAGGCGAAATAGGCCTGATTCAGTTTGCGGATATGGTATCCCTTTTTCCAGAAGACCTGGCGGCGTTGTTCCATATATGCTTCCGCCTCTTCTATACGACCGTGGAGCAATAGCCAGTCCACCCGTATCCGCGTCTGGCGCATCTCGGCGCGGAAGTCAAAGGCGGGGGGCTCGGCCGGTTTCTCCTGCGGCGGTGGTTGTTCTTCTTCCTCTTCCTCTTCCGGCGGCGCCAGGTCGGGGTAATATTGCCGAAGGGTGCGCTTCCCGACCTCTTTTCCCACCAGCGAGGCGACAGTCTCGTTGATGACCCGCGCCTCCCACTTCCGGTCGTATTCCCAGCCCAGCGGGAAGAAATAGAGATAATGGTGAACCCATTCGTGTGCGGTCACCTCCAGCCACCACCCGGTATTGGGATACTCCAGCAGCATCGCCGGCCAGAGGGACATCCCTCCGATGGACGTCACCAGCGAGGAGGCGTGAAAGGTCCGGTCCACCTGCTCCTCCAGCGCCTTGGCGCGGTCGGTAGTCAGACTGGGCACCAGTTCTTCCTGATGGATCGCGGTAATCCGTTCACGGAGAGAGACAATGAGGACCTGAGGGAGTGGGCTAATGCGAATGCCCACTGGGGGGAAGGGCTGGCCCACCAAACCGGAGGCATCCCGGGCCAGGACCACGCCCACCTGTTCTTCCATGATCGCTTCAGCAATAGGCTGACGGGCGGCGATCTCCCGACGGGCCCGTTCCCGTTCAATCCGCATCTTCCTCGTCGTCGCATCGGGGTTCTTAACGGAAGGGTCAGAGTAGGCTTCGGAGATTTTCCATTCCAGCCGCTGGACTGCTTGTACCCGCCGGACAAAGTCCCGCACGAAAGCGGAACGGTCGGCCTCCGTCATATACCGCTGGGGCTGGAGGAGCCAGAGGGTGAACTTGCCCCATAGGGCCTCCGCCTCCCAGCCCCAGAAATTAAACTGAATGTCGGCGACCAGACGGTACAGACGGGTCTCCATCGCCCCTGGTGGCATCCCGTCTCCTTCCAAGATCGTCGCCAGGGCCAGAAGCCAGATGAGCAGGACAAGCCGCGTCAGGAAAGGGGAAAATTTCTGGGGGGGCGGCAGATCTCGCCCGGCGGCGGTCCGCTTCATCCCGCTCCTCGTAATTTTGCCCCCAGTTCCCGCTCCAGCCTGCGGACGATCTTGGCCCGCACGCCTGCGACCTCCTGGTCGGTGAGGGTGCGGTCGGCGGCCTGGTAGGTGAGACGGTAGGCCAGACTCTTCTTCCCCGCCCCAATCTGCTCGCCCCGGTAGACGTCAAACAGCACCACCGAGCGCACCAGCGGACTGCCCGTCTGGGCGATGAGGTCGCGCACCCGCACGGCGGGCGTCTCCTCGTCCACCACCACCGCCAGGTCCTCGTAGACGGGCGGGTGCAGAGAGATGGGGGTCATCCGGCGCGGGGCGCCCCACAGGCTCAGCAGGACCTCCATATCAAACTCCAGGGCGACAATGGGCTGGCGGGGCAGGTCAAAGGCCTCGCGCACCAGCGGGTGGATTTCGCCCATCACGCCCAGGACGTTGCCGTTGACGGAGACCTGGGCGCAGCGCCCGGGATGAAAGGCCGGATGCTGACCGCGGTCAAAGGTCCCGGTCAGGCCCAGGCCCGCCAGCAAGGCCTCCACCACACCCTTGAGGTCGTAGAAGTCCAGCGGGGTGGTCTGCCGGTCGGGAAGCCAGGACTCCGGTTCGCGCGGGCCGGTCATTGCGATCCCCAGGCGCAGCGGTTCGTCGGGGAGCGTTTGCCCGTCCACCAGCAGGTAGACGGCGCCGATCTCAAAAATTGCCACCCGGTCCAGAAAGCGCAGGTTCTCCCGCAGGGTGTTCAGGAGCGATGGGAGAAGGGTCTGGCGCAGATAGGCGCGATTGGCTGCCAGCGGATTGAGCAACTGCAGGTAGCGGGACGGATCGGGCGCAGGGCCCTGGGGGTAGAGTTTCGCCTCATCTTCTATGTCCACCAGCGAGTAGGTGATGACCTCGTCCAGCCCGCAGCCGGTCAGCAGGTCGCGCACCCGCTCGGCGCATTCCAGCCGCGGGTTGGCGCGCAGGGGCGGGATTTCGTCCCGCAGGAGGGTCGGGGGGAAGCGGTCGTACCCCCAGATGCGCCCGACTTCTTCCACCAGGTCTACCGGCCGGGTGACGTCGGGGCGGTGGGAGGGGACGGTCACCGTCAGGCGGGAGTCGGTCTGGCGGACCTCAAAGCCCAGGGCGGAGAGGATGCGGGTCATCTCCGCCACGGGAATCCCCACCCCCAGGATACGGGTCGCCTCGGCGGGGTCCAGTTCCACGACGCGCCGGTCCTGGCGGCCGGGGTAGAGGTCGCCGATGACCGGTGCCACCTTCCCACCAGCCAGTTCGGCCATCAGGAGCGCGGCGCGCAGGGCCGCGGGGACCGTCAACTCCGGGTCCACCTGCCGCCCGAAGCGCTGGCTGGCCTCACTGGTCAGCCCCAGGAGGCGGGCAGTGCGGCGGATGCTCAGGTAGTGGAAATTGGCCGATTCCAGGAGGATGTCGGTGGTGGCGTCGGTGATCTCGCTCTCCAGCCCGCCCATGACGCCCGCCACGGCGACGGGGCCGCCGCCGTCGGTGATGAGGAGCATCTCGCCGTCAAAGGTGCGCAGGACACTGTCCAGGGTGGTCATCTGTTCATCTGGACGGGCGCGCCGGACGATGATGGCGGGTCGGCCCTCGCCGGGGCGCGGGCGCAGCCGGTGGTAGTCAAAGGCATGCAGCGGCTGGCCCAGTTCCAGCATGACGTAGTTAGTGATATCCACGACGTTGTTGATGGGGCGCATCCCGGCGTGGCGCAGCCGCATCTGCATCCAGAAGGGGGCGGGGCCGATGCGGACGCCGCCGATGAAGGCCGCGGAGTAGCGCGGGCAGAGGTCGGGGTCAGCAATCTCCAGGACGATGAAGTCGGGATCGGGGGTGATCGTCACCGGATGCTGCTCCAGGACGCGCCGGGGAGTATCCCGCAGGGGGACGTCCAGGAGCGCCGAGACCTCGCGGGCGACGCCGAGGACAGAGTAGAGATGGCCGAAGGGCCCTTTGACGTCAAACTCCAGGACGGCATCCCCCATGTAGTCGGCGAAGGGCATGCCGACCGGAGCGTCGTCAGGGAGGTAGATGATGTCCTCGTGCTCGTCGGAGAGGCCCAGTTCCTTTTCGGAGCAGACCATGGCGCGGGAGGGGACGCCGCGGATTTTTGTCCCCTTGAGGCGCACGACCTGGCGGCCCTCGGCGTGACCGTCGTAGAGTTGGGCGCCCTCCAGCGCGAAGGCGACCTTGAGATGGAGATCGCTCTGACCGCGGCGGGCCAGCAAACTGGGCGCCCCGGTGACGACGACCTCTATGTCCGGCCCGCCGTAGTCCACCTCTGCCAGTACCAGCCGGTCGGCATTGGGGTGGGGATGGACGGCGCGCAGTTCGCCGACGACGATTTTATCCCTCTCCCAGGGCAGTTCAGCCCCCGGCAGGCCGATATAGGTGATTGTCTCCACCTCCAGCCCGGCCAGGGTCAGCCGTTCGGCCAGTTGGGGGACGGGTACCGGGATGTCCACGTAGTCTCTCAGCCAGGAAAGCGGGACCTTCATCGGCAGTGTCTCCTTGAATTCGCATATCGCGTATCGCAAATCGCATATCGCGTATCGCAAATCGCATATCGCGTATCGCAAATCGCATATCGCGTATCGCAAATCGCAAATCGCGTATCGCAAATCGCGTATCGCAAATCGCGTATCGTAAATCGCAAATCGCGGATCGCAGATCGGGT
>CAKZOY010000070.1 GCA_937138275.1 uncultured Chloroflexota bacterium | reverse complement strand
GCGGCTTCGCCGCCCCCACAAACCCCACACCCCACCCCTTTCCCATGCGGGGCGAATTGCCGCGCAAGCCTTTTCGCCTGAGAGATTGACGGATTTCCCGTTTGTGCTATACTACAGGCGGAGGACCGAGATGAACCAGCCGGTTCTGGTGTTGAACGGGAATTACGAACCGCTGCACGTCTGCACTACAAAGCGGGCGATGGGGCTGATCCTCTCCGGCAAAGCCGTGGTGGTGGAGAACGGTCGCGGCTTTATCCGCACGGTCTCCACCGTCTACGAACGGCCGTCGGTGATCCGCCTGATCTTTGTGGTGCGCCGGCCTTCGCCTCGCGTCCGTCTCACCAAGCGGGAAATCCTGCGGCGGGATGAGTACCGCTGCCAGTACTGCGGCCGCGAAGCCCCCAACCTGACCATAGACCACGTCATCCCGCGCCATCGGGGAGGAGAGCACTGCTGGGAAAACCTGGTCGCCGCATGCCCTCAGTGCAACCGGCGGAAAGGAAGCCGTACACTGGAAGAGGCCCGGATGAGTCTCCTGCGCCCTCCCTTTGAGCCCAAGCCGACAGCCCGGTACCTCTTCAGCAATTATCTGCGGGACAATAAGGAATGGGCGAAGTACATTGACGGGTGGTGAAACCCTCCGTCTGGGCATTCTCGGCGGCACTTTTGACCCCCCGCACTACGGCCATCTGGCTCTGGCCGAGACCGCCCGCGTCCAGTTGGGACTGGCACGGGTTCTCTTTGTACCCGCCGGTGACCCACCCCACAAACCCGGCCGTCCCCTCAGCCCTGCAGTCCACCGCGCCGCGATGGTGGAGGCCGCCATCGCCGACAATCTCGCCTTTCGCCTCTCCCGTGTGGACCTGGACCGGCCCGGCCCGCACTATACGGTGGACATGCTGGCCCTGCTACGAGAGATGTACATCGGAGCGGAGTTCTATCTCCTGATGGGCAGCGATAGTTTGGCCGAGTTTCTCACCTGGCGCGACCCGGCCGGAATTGCGCGTCAGGTCTTCCTGGCCGTGATGGAGCGCCCGGGATGGACGGCCGACGTGGCATCCCTGGAGCGGGAAATTCCCGGGATTCGGGAACGGCTGATCTGGCTGGACGCGCCCCGCCTGGACATTTCCGCGTCCGATCTGCGACAGCGAGTGCAGGTGGGACTCCCCATCCGCTACCTCGTCCCGCCAGCCGTGGAAGCATATATCCACGACCATCACCTCTATCAGGGCGCATCGTCCAGCCAGAAATGAACTGTCATACATTGTAACTGTGCAGGTTATTGTCCTTCAGCGATTGAAATCGCCCCTCAAGGGGTTGCAGCCAGGCGTCCACCGGCGTGGACGCCGCCCCGGCGACCGCGCAGGCGGTCGTCCGGCACAAAGTGCCCCCCGGGAGCGGTTTCAATTGCTGGCTGAACAGTTACCATACATTTATCCGTTTGTCCATTGACTGATACAATCTCTCGGCTATGAACGCCAAAATCCTGATAGTAGAAGATGACCTGGAAAGCCTGAAACTGATCGGGCTGATGCTCCAGAGTCGGGGCTACCAGATTGCCGCCGCTCAAAGCGGGCCTCAAGCCTTGAGCAAGGCGGTAAGCGAGTCCCCTGACCTCGTGATCCTGGACCTGATGATGCCCGGGATGGACGGATACGAAGTGGCGCGACGGCTCCGGGCGGACCCGCGCACCGCGACCATCCCGATCATTATCCTCACGGCTCGGGGACAGATCACCGATAAAGTAGCCGGTTTTGAGGCCGGAGCGGACGAGTACCTGGTCAAACCTGTCCATCCCGCCGAACTGATCACGCGGATAGAGTCCCTATTGGCCCGCTCGGCCCGCATAGGGCCGACAGTCCAGCTCCCGCGGGGCAAAACCATCGGCTTTCTGGGATGCAAGGGAGGGGTAGGAACCACCACCGTGGCGATGAACCTCGCCGTCTCCCTCATCCGCGGACCCGCGTCCGGCAAAAAGATCATCCTCATAGACGCCCGTACCGGCTCTTCCACTCTCGCCTTTCAGATGGGACTGCGTCCCCAGCAAGGCCTTCAAGTACTGGCCGGGAGAGAACCCCACACCCTCACCGCCGACAGTATCCTGGCCCATGCGGACCGTCATGCATCCGGCACGCTGCTCCTGGGCGGCCTGCCCGAACCGCAAGGACTTGCTTCCCCCCTCACTCCTGCTCATGCCCAGGCCATCGTCCAGGCGCTGGCAGAGACGATGGACTACGTGCTGGTAGATATGGGGACAGGTCTGGAGGCGGTCAGCCAGGCCCTGCTGCGCATCCTGCGCTATGTCGTGGTGATCATAGAACCCCATCGCGTCAGCCTGTTGCTGACCCAAGCACTGCTGGCCGCCCTGGACAATCTGGAAGTCGGCAGACACCGCCAGGGGATTGTACTGGTCAACAAGGCTCCCACGTCTATGACCCCCAGTAAAGACACGGTGGAAGAATTCCTGCAGCGGGAGATCATCTGTGTCATCCCTCCGGCGCCCGAACTGGCGTTTCAATCGGCAGAGCGGGGGACGCCGATGGTCATCATGCAGGCGGAGAGTTTGATCTCCATCCAGTTCAACCAACTGGCCCAGTACATTGCTGCCCTGTGATGGCCCTTACACCTCGTTTTACCCATCCCTGGAATATCTCCCCCACCGAGGCCCGCGCCCTCCAGGAACGGCTGCGCAACCAGGTGCAGATCGCCCCGTTGCCCAATCCCCCTGAAGTGGTGGGAGGAGTGGACGTCAGCATCCAGGACGAGATTGCCCGCGCGGCGGTGGTGCTGCTCTCCTTCCCCGACCTGACCCCCATAGAGGCAGTCACTGCCCAGGCTCCGGTGGAATTCCCCTACATCCCCGGCCTCCTGGCATTTCGGGAAGGGCCCGCCGTTCTGGCCGCGCTGGAACGCCTGAAGGGCCAGCCCGACGTCCTGATGTTTGACGCCCAGGGGCTGGCCCATCCCCGCCGAATGGGACTGGCGACCCATCTGGGCGTTCTGCTGGATATCCCCAGCGTCGGTTGCGCCAAATCCCGCCTCTGGGGGGAGCACGATGACCCGCCCCCCGCGCGGGGCAGTTGGGTCCCCTTGTGGGACGGCGAGGAAGTCATCGGCGCGGTCCTGCGGACTCAGGACGGGGTCCAGCCGGTTTACGTCTCCGTCGGCCACCGGATAGACCTGGAGACGGCGATAGAACTGGTGCTGGCCTGTGCTCCGTCGTTCCGTCTCCCCGAGCCGCTCCGCTGGGCCCATCGGGTTGCCGGCGGGGAGACCATCCCCACCGCCCGCCAGCAAACGCTGTTCTGAGGAGAACATGGTAGGAGTCCGGCAACTGCAGAACCTGTTGAAGGTCATCGGCATCCTGCTCCTGACCATCGCAGCGGCCCTCGGCGGCGGGTACCTCCTGGCAGAGTTCGGGCCCCTTCTGGCGGCTGCGGGCCTGGTCGCCCTTGTCCTGGCCCTTTGGATGCTGAGAAACATAGAGATCGCCTACTGGGCCGTCATCGGCACCGTCTGCCTGCTCCCTTTCGCTTCGTTCCCCTTTGACATCGGCTTCCGCCCCACCTTTCTGGACGCTGCGCTGGGGATGCTCTTCGTCGTCTGGGCCCTGCGCTGGATGACCGATACCCAGCGTTCTTTTACCGTAACGGGCCTGGGCGGGCCAGTGCTCTTCTTCATAATGGTCGTTCTGCTGGCTTTCATCCTCGGATTAGGACATGCCCCACTGACCGCCTACGTCCTTCGGCACTTTGCAGAAATCATCCTGAGCGTGTTTCTCTTTTTTCTGGTGGTCAACACGGTGCAGGATACGGGGCGGCTGGAGCGCCTGGTGCGGGCGCTCATCCTTTGCGCCTTCGCCGAAGCAACCGTTGGGATCATCCTCTACGTTCTACCCGACGAGTGGACCATCCGCGCCCTCTCCGCCCTGCGGGTCGTGGGCTACCCGTCCGGCCCGGGGGTTCTCCGGTACATCCAGGACGATCCTACCCTGCCCCAGCGGGCCACGGCGACTTCGGTGGACCCGAACATCCTGGGAAGTCTGCTCAACATCGCCATTGTGCTGACCGTCCCCCAACTGTTCGCCCCGAAACCGCTCATCCGGCATCGGTACCTGGTGCCGATTCTGGGCGCGCTGGTGTTCTGCCTGGGGCTGAGCATCTCCCGGGGGTCTATGGTCGGCGCGGGGGCGGCGCTGATCGTTATCGCTACCCTCCGCTACCGAAAACTGTGGTGGCTGCTACTGGTGGGCCTGGCGCTTCTCCTGCTCCTGCCCCAGACGCAGGACCTGGTGGCGCACTTCGTGGCCGGGATTCGCGGGGAAGACCTGGCAACCCAGATGCGCTTCGGGGAGTACAAAGATGCGCTGCTCCTGATCCGCCGCTACCCGGTGCTGGGGGTTGGATTCGCCGGTTCGCCGGACGTGGACACGTACATCGGGGTTTCCAACCTCTACCTGATGATCGCCGAGCAGACCGGGCTGGTCGGGCTGACCAGTTTTCTGGTGGTGATGGGAGTCTTTCTGGTCCGATTCTGGCGGGCCCGTCAGGCGGTGGCGACCGACGAACGGTTAGAACCGATATGGTGGGGGTTGCACGCCGCCATCGTGGGGGCGCTGGTGGGGGGCCTCTTTGACCACTATTTCTTCAACCTGGACTTCCACCATTCGGCGACGCTGTTCTGGCTAATCGTCGGGCTGGCGACCGCGGCGACGGAAATGGGGACGCGCTTCCAGGCCGAGCAGGCATAAGTGAGCATTCCGGCGCGGGCGGCAAAGCCGCCCGCGCCGGAACATCATCCCAATTCTTCCGGGCCTGCGAAGGTGGAGGCCGCCCGGTCCCGAAAGGGTTCACCCGGTGGGTGGGTTTTTTCGCAGCAGC
>CAKZOY010000069.1 GCA_937138275.1 uncultured Chloroflexota bacterium | reverse complement strand
CGGGTTATCCGGATGGAACCGGAACGGCATCGCCTGGGCCTGAGCATCCGGCAGGTGGATCAGTGGGAAGGAATGGAGATCCTGTCCGATTGAGCGACAGGGTGGAGTGAGTCGTGATGGAAAACCACTGGAGTCTCTTCACGAATGAAGCGGAGCGGGTACTTCGTCTGGCCGAGCAGGTGGCCCGAGGGATGCGCCACCTCTATGTGGGGACGGAGCACCTGTTGCTGGGGCTGATGCAGGAGGAAGAAGGGGGCGCAGCGAAAATTCTGCGCCGGATGGGATTGCAGGAAGAACGGGTCCGACAACTGATTCTCCGCCTCAATCCCGAAGAGCGTCGTCCGCCCATCCCGCATCCTCAACTCACCGACGACACCAAACGGGTCATCCAGCGGGCCGTGGAGGAGGCCCGCCGTCGGGGGGACCCCAAAGTGGATACGGAGCACCTGCTCATTGCCCTGACGCGCGAGGGAGAGGGCCTGGCCATCAGTGTGCTCCGCAGGCTGGGGGTCAATACCGATCGGCTGCGGGAAGAGGCGGCCCGTTCCCTGGAACAACGGCCGGTAACCGTCAGTCGTCTTCGCACCCGTCAGCGGCCTGCTCCGAACCCGATGATGAACCGCCTCGGCGTGGACCTCACGGCCCTGGCCGAAGAGGGGAAACTGGACCCCGTCATCGGGCGCGAGGCGGAGATAGAACGGGTCATCCAGGTCCTGGCCCGTCGCACCAAAAATAACCCGGCCCTCATCGGCGAGCCGGGTGTGGGCAAGACCGCCATCGTGGAAGGGCTGGCCCAGCGGATCGTCGCAGGTGAAGTTCCCTCTGTCCTGCTGGATAAGCGGGTCTTCCAGTTGGACGTCGGTTCGCTGGTCGCCGGGACGATGTACCGGGGCCAGTTTGAGGAGCGGTTGAAGCGGGTCATTGAGGAACTGAAGAAGAGCAGCACCATTCTGTTTATTGACGAGATGCACATGCTGGTGGGGGCGGGGGCTGCCGGGTCGGCGGTGGACGCGGCGAACATCCTCAAGCCCGCCCTGGCGCGCGGCGAACTCCAGTGCATTGGCGCCACCACGATGGACGAATACCGCCGCTACATTGAGTCCGACGCCGCCCTGGAGCGCCGTTTCCAGCCCATCATCGTCCGCGAGCCCACCGTGGAGGAGACGGTGGAAATTCTGCGCGGGCTGGCGCACCTGTACGAAGACCACCACCGGGTGCGCATCACCGACGAGGCCCTGGTCGCTGCGGCCCGCCTCTCCGCCCGCTACATCTCCGATCGCTATCTGCCCGATAAGGCCATTGACGTGGTGGACGAGGCCGCCTCCCGCGTGCGCATCTACAAATCCCCCGAGGCGATCCGACTCAAAGAGTGCTATGCCCGCCTGCGGGAACTGGAGGATCAGGTGGATGTCGCCGTCCAGGAACGGCGGTTTGAGGAGTCCCGGCGGCTGAATTTGCAGATCCAGACGCTGGAACGGGAGATAGAGGCGCTGCGGGAGGGAGACGACAACAGTTGTCGCCCCACCGTCGGGCCGGAGGACATCGCCGAAGTCGTCTCTATGTGGACAGGTGTTCCCCTGGCCCAACTGGCAATGGAGCAGAGTCAGCGGCTGCTCCAGATGGAGGCGGAACTCCAGAAGCGGATTGTCGGGCAGAATGAAGCGATTCAGACCCTGGCCCGGGCGCTTCGGCGGGCGTACGCCGGTCTGAAGGACCCTCGTCGCCCCATCGGGTCCTTCTTCTTCCTCGGCCCCACCGGGGTGGGAAAGACGGAATTGACCAAGGTGCTGGCGGCCTTCCTTTTCGGCACCGAAGACGCGCTGATCCGGCTGGATATGTCCGAATTTATGGAGCGGCACACCGTGGCCCGCCTGGTGGGGGCGCCGCCGGGCTACGTGGGCTACGAGGACGCCGGGCAACTGACCGAAGCGATCCGTCGCCGCCCCTTCTCCATCGTAGTGTTTGACGAGGTGGAGAAGGCGCATCCGGAGGTCTTCAACATCCTGCTCCAGATTATGGAGGAAGGGAATCTCTCCGACGCCCGCGGGCAACGGGTGGACTTCCGCAACGCCATCATCATTATGACGTCCAACATCGGTGCCGAGGCGATCCGGCGCGGTGGGCTGGGGTTTGCCCTCCCCTCCGACCGGGCTCAGGAGGCGGAGCAGGAATACCAGCAGATGAGCCAGCGCCTGCGGGAGGAGTTAAAGCGGGCTTTCCGGCCGGAGTTCCTCAATCGGGTGGACGCGGTGGTGATTTTCCGTCCGTTGGGGCCGAAACAGATTGCCCGGATTGTGGAACTGGAATTAAACAAAGTAGCGGAGCGACTGACCGAGCACGACCTGCGTCTGGAGGTTTCAGCGGGGGCGCGGGAACTGCTGGCCCGCGAGGGGTATTCTCCCGAATACGGCGCCCGCCCTCTGCGGCGGGTCATCCAGACCCAGGTGGAAGATGCGATTTCGGAGGCGCTGCTGGCCGGCACCTTCCAGCCGGGTGACACAGTTTATGTGGATGCCGACGGAGAGAACATTCGTATCCGTCGGGCTGACGCATAATTGACAACTGGGGCCAGTTTCCGGTGCCAGGCGCTTCCGGAGCGCCTGGCACTTCTTTTCACGGGGTCGGCGGCTTGTAATCCGCCCCCAGAATGACCGTGATGTCCACCCCGTTTTGCGTGGCGGCCGTCTCCACGACGGCCGTCGCGGGCAGCCCGAGAAGCCGGGCGATGGTTTCGGCAGTGAACTGCTTGCCGGTGTAGACGAGAATTATGGAACTGGCGTAGTCCTGCCGGTCCGCATTGCCGTACCCTGCCACGAGAATTCCCTTCGCCTGCAGATATTCGGCCGTTTTCTGGGCCAGACCCGGGGTCGTGGTGCCGTTCCGAACGTGGACGACCGCGGCTTCTGCGGTGAGGCGAACGGCCGGGTCCTCCGACTTCGGGGTAACCGTCGGCACCATCATCACGTAGCCCCGCACTTCCCGAATCCGGTCCCGAATCGGCACCAGTACCTGCTGACCGTCGGGAGTGGTCCACATTTCGGTGCAGGTTTCGTCTATCACCGCGTTGCGGATGTTCTCCCGGGGAATCTGCGTGGCTAAATGGGCCAGCCGGACGATTTTATCCAGCGTCAGATTGGGGTCCATCGCGACCGACTCCCGGACGGTTTCCCATATTTTGGGAACCTGGGGAAGCAGTTGGGGCAGGAGGTTCAGCCGGGTCACCTTATCCAGAATCGCCAGCAGGACCTGCTGCTGGCGGGCGGCGCGGTCAAAATCTCCCTTGCCGGTATGGCGGGTGCGGGCATATTTGAGGGCCAGTTCCCCGTTCATATGGACCCACCCGGCCGGGATGTAGAGCGGGTCATAATCATAGTTGGGCCCAGGATACAGGGGGTCGTTAATCTCTTCCGGAACGTAGATGTCAATCCCGCCGATGAGGTCCACCAGTTCTACAAAGGCGCTGAAATCCACCCGCACGTAGTGGTGGATGGGGATACCCAGGTTGTACTGGACGGTGCGCGCGGCCAGGGCCGGACCACCGCCGGGATAGTTGTAGGCGTCGCCCAGATAGTTAGCGGTATTGATGCGCCCCTCGCCGTAGCCGGGGATGGGCACCCAGAGGTCGCGCGGGATGGAGAGCATCCCGGCCGATTTGCTCACCGGGTCCACGGTCAGCACCATCATCGTGTCGGTGCGCCAGGGGCCTTCCTCGCCGGGGCGGGCGTCAACGCCCATCACCAGGATGTTGAGCCGGTCTTTCCCCTCCCAGGTGGGGATTGGCTCTCCGGGTTCCCAGTCAATTCCACTGCTGCCCGATGCCTGGTTGGGGCTGGGCAAGAGGTCCGACTCCGCCACCCACGCCTTTACTTGCTGGAAAAAGATGTAGCCGATGCCGCTGACGGTGAGTGCGAAGAGAACTACGATGGCAATGAAATTTGCCACCCCCCAGCGATTTGTTCTTCTACGCGCAGGAATCCGTTTGGCCATTTTGTTCCTCCACCCGTAACCGGCTGAATTATAACACGTCTGGAAAAGGAAGCAAGAGCAAATGGAACCCATCGTTCTCCCTGCCAATCCTGTCCCTCCGGAATGGATATACACGGTGGGCGCGGGCTCTGTGGAACAGACGGGGTCCGTCATTCGTTTTGTCCTTCCCCAGGCTACTGCGAAGACTTACTCGGATGCGCAGGTGGATGACTATCGGCGCCTGCCCCGGCGTCGCTTCCCCTGGCGGCCTCCCCTGCGGATGACCGTGCGGGCCCGGTTCTCCCACCCGGCCGGAACCCTGCGGGGGACCGCCGGTTTCGGCTTCTGGAACGACCCCTTCCTGATGACCGGGGCCCGCCCGCCGGCCCTGCCGCGCGCCGTCTGGTTCTTCTACGCTTCCCCTCCCTCGGAGATGAAACTGGACCTGGAGACGCCGGGTTGGGGATGGAAAGTGGCAACCATAGACGCGCAACGTCCCGAAGCCTTCCCCTGGGCGTTGCTGGCGCCGGGGGTCGTCCCCCTGATGAATCTGCGGAGCGTCTATCGTCGGCTCTGGCCCTCGGTCCAGCGGGCGCTGCGCATCCGGGAAGCGTGGATACCGGTTGAGATGACGGGGTGGCACACATACGTCCTGGTTTGGGGGAAACGGGAGGCCCGCTTTGAGGTGGACGGGGAGGTCATCCTGCGGGATGCGCCGTCTCCCCGGGGGCCGCTGGGGTTTGTGATGTGGATGGACAACCAGTACATGGTCGCCACGCCCTGGGGCCGCATCGCCTGGGGGTTGCTGGATGTGCCGGATTGCCAGTGGATGGAAGTGGAGGCGCTGGAGATAGAAGTCGGTGAGATATAGGGGAGAGGGGGGACCAAGGGGGGTGAGGGGGCATTTGCCC
>CAKZOY010000068.1 GCA_937138275.1 uncultured Chloroflexota bacterium | reverse complement strand
AGTCGGGAGTCGGGAATCGGGAGTTTATAGACCCAGGTCCAGGCCCAGGCCGCCGGTGACGGCGCTCATCCGCTCCGCCGCGGCCTTTTCGGCCTGTTCCAGCCCCTGGTTGACCGCCGCGACGATGAGGTCCTGGAGCATCTCCACATCATTCGGGTCCACCACGTCGGGCTGAATCTGCAGGGACTTCAGCCGCCGGTCGCCGGTAACCACCGCGGTGACCGCGCCTCCTCCGGCCGTCGCCGTAATGGTCATCGCGGCGATCTCTTCCTGGGCCTTGAGCAGGTCCTCCTGCAGGCTCTGCAACCGGCGGAGTACATCCCCGCCACCGAATCCACCTCCCAATCCACCGGGGATTATTCGTCGTTTTGCCATTGAGCCTCCTGAGATGTGATGACGTAAAACGTAATGACGTAATGACGTAAGGCGTAAATTACGGGCCGGGTTTCACCCGCGCGCCCAGTTTCTCCACGGCGGCCTGAACCAGTCCGTCTTCCTGGGCAGGAGCGGGTGGCGGGGAGGTCCGGGCCGGCTGGGCCGGGGTGCGGGCAGGGGCAGGGGTCGGGCGCGCGGGCGTTCGGGCAGAACCGGTCATCAGTACGCAGCGCACCCGCACCGGTCGGCCCAAAAGTTTCTCCAGCGCGTCCTCCACGGCGCGCCGGTTGGCCTCCTCGTCCACTTTGTCCCGGTGAAACGGGTAGGCAAACCCGATAAGCAGTACTTCCCCTTCTACTTTCAATGGCTTGCCGGAGCGCATCAGGGCCTCCAGGGAGTGGTTGACGGGGCGAAGAAGACGCAGGAGGTCGTTCCATTGTCGCTCCACTTCTTCCAGGGAGACCCCTCCTCCTTCCGGGGGTTCTTCGCGGGCCGCAGGCCCCGGCGCAGGGGATGGAGACGGCCGCGCCTGAGGGACTGTGGGGCGGGCCACCGGGGAAGCCGGTCGGGTCGCCGGGGATGGGATGGGGCGGGCAGATGGGGTGGGAGCCGCGGTCGGGCGGGAGGCCGTCGGTTCGGCGCGGGGAGGCTTTTCCTCCGGACCGGGGGTCTGCCCGCTCCCGTCCTCCGCCAGCGCCGCCTCCAGGAAGGCCAGTTCCAGCGGCAGTTGGGGCTGCCAGGCGGCGCGCGCGTCGGCGGCGGCCTGCCCGAAGAGACGGACGGCGCGGGATAACTGGCGGGAGGTGAAGCGCTCCGCCTGGGCCTGAACCGTTGAGCGCAAACTGTCGGGAATCTGCAGAGGGACAGTCGCGCCCAACCGGACAAAGAGCAGGGTCCGCAGATGGTCGGTCATCTGGCGGGCGAACTGGCGCGGGTCGGTGCCCCGGTCGGCGGCATCGTTGATGACCGCCAGCCCGCGGCCCACATCCCGCGCGGCCAGCGCGTCGGCGAGGGCCACCACGGCCTCTTCGTCTCCGGCGCCGAGGGCCGCCCGCACGGCCTCCACCGTGACCACGCGGTCGGTATAGGCAGATAGTTGGTCCAGGAGGCTCTCTGCGTCCCGTACGCTGCCGGTGGCGTGGCGGGCGATCAGGCGCAGGGCGTCCTCGTCGGCCTGAATCCCCTCCTGCTCCGATAGGCGCCGGAGCCGGGCGACGATGTCGGTCAGCGGCACGCGACGGAAATCCAGCCGCTGGCAGCGGGAAAGGACGGTGGCGGGAATGCGATGGGGTTCGGTGGTCGCCAGGACGAAGATGGCATGCGGGGGTGGCTCCTCCAGCGTCTTCAGCAGCGCGTTGAACGCGGCGGTGGAGAGCATATGGACTTCGTCAATGATGTAGACTTTGTAGCGGGCTTCGGAGGGGCGGTAGCCGACGCGCTCTCGCAGTTCCCGTACGTCCTCCACGCTGGTGTTGGAGGCGGCGTCAATCTCAATCAGGTCCATCAACCGCCCCTCGTTGATCGCTTTGCAGATGGCGCACCGGTTACAGGGACGGTGGGCAGGTTCGGGCTCCAGGCAGTTGACGGCCTTCGCCAGAAGGCGCGCGGTGGTCGTCTTACCGGTGCCGCGCGGGCCGGCGAAGAGGTAGGCGTGGTGGACGCGGCCGGAGAGGAGCGCGTTGCGCAGGGTGCGCACGACGTGCTCCTGCCCGACTACCTCATCAAAGGTCTGCGGGCGCCATTTGCGGTAGAGTGCCTGAGGCATAAGGTTCGCCGTATCCCTGCCTTAAAATCTCTTTCAGTTGGGAGGCTACTACAGGCAGATCATATGGTAGCAATTTCCCATACGATGTCCAGGTTAACCCCGAAATAGTGGTGGATCAATCTGTCGCGGGCAGCTGCCATATTTTTCCAGGGCACATCAGGGTATTTTGCCCGGAGTTCCGCAGAGAGGCGTTGACCGCCTCACCGATGATTTCCAGATTGCGAATGACCGCATCCTGGGTCTTTTCGTCCGCGATAAATGCTTCGTATGTCATCCCGGCAGTGTAGGCCAGCACCCGCTGAACCGCTTCATGCATATCGCTCAGGAAGTCCCGATCTACCCGGTCAGACATATATGATCCCTTCTTCAATGTCTCGGGCGACATGGCGGATGCGGATACGCTGAATGCCTGCCGGAGTTAGAACATCTACCTTCTGGCCGAATAGCATTTCCAGTTCTTCGGCAAATTCCACAAACTTCAATCCAATCGGCCGCTCAAACTCCACAAAAATGTCCACATCGCTTTCCTCATCAGGCTGTCCCCTGGCATAGGAGCCAAAGAGGCCGATTCTTTTCACGCCATATTTTGAGGAAAGATAGGATTGGTTCCGCCGAAGCAGTTGGATGACCTGATCCTTCGTCAGCATTCAGATCCTGATCATATCGGGCAAAAGACACATAGGTTCATCCAGAACGTTGAACTCGGTTTTTCACCGCCGAGACGCAGAGGACACAGAGGATTCCCGGAGAGGTAATAGAACCCTTTGCATCTCTCTTTAGTTTTTCCCATCACCACGAAGAGCACAAGGGACCACACAAAGGGCACGAAGAATTATTTCTCTCTGCGCTCCTCTGCGCTCTCTGTGTCTCTGTGGTTTTTTCTGAACACTACAAAGGACCACCCTGGCTGAATAGTTACCAAAGTGCAAAAGTCGCCCCTGGGGGCCTTTGGCCGACCTTTCGGCGAGAATCTTTCGGCAGCCCCTACAGGCCTTTCTCTTCCCGCGTCACCCGCGCCAGCACCGCCTCCCCTTTGGTGAACATCCGATATAGAGTGTCCCGATATAGCACCGTCAGTTCGTCCGGCCCGAGGACGAAAGGGACCATATGCTGAACGCTCAAATCGTAGATAATCGCCGTTCCCCCCAGCGAAAGCAGAAGGGCATCATGGGGATACGGCTCCAGGAGGGGCCACTCTCCTTCCCCGCGCATCACCTGGACCACCGAGTCCTCTATGTGAGCGACCGTCTTCGGCTGGAACGGCTGTTGCCACCGTTCCAGCGCGTCGTTCAGGTTGATTTTCGTCGGAGGAGATTCCTGCGTGCCGTAGAGAAACCGTCGCCCATTCTTTCGTTCCGGCATCACCGTGCAGCGGATCAGGATGACGGTGGACGGGAAGGGGGAACTGGAGCGGTGGGCCAGCCCCTTGTGGACGACTGCCATCTCTCCCTGGCGCAGGCGTATCTCCCCCCGCTCCGTCTCCAGCGAGATGACCCCCTGATGTACCCAGAAGAGTTCATCCTGGTCCAGATGCCGGTGCCAGGCCAGCGTCCCCTGGCAGAGATAAAGGCTCACCGTCACGTCCCCGACGAGCGCCATATCTATCATCGCAAAGGGACGGTCCAGCCGCTGGGCGACGTCTTTCAAGTTCAGTTTCTCCAGAGGCATCGCGGTCTACTCTTTTCCTCCCTCTGACTCTGGCATAACGCCCAGCAGACCCGCCAGGCCGCGCAGGAACTCAATGGGCACCGGGAAGATGATGGTGGAGTTCTTCTCCACGGCGATCTCGGTGAGCGTCTGGAGGTAGCGCAGTTGGACAGCGGCGGGCACCCGTCCGATGGTCTCGGCGGCCTGGGCCAGGGTCTGGGCGGCCTGGTACTCGCCTTCGGCGTGGATGATTTTCGCCCGCTTCTCCCGTTCCGCCTCGGCCTGCCGGGCCATCGCGCGCTGCATCGTCGCCGGGAGTTCCACGTCTTTGATCTCCACGATGCTCACCTTGACCCCCCAGGGCTCGGTCTGCTCGTCAATAATCTGCTGGAGTTTGGTGTTGATCCGCTCCCGGTGGGCCAGTAACTCATCCAGTTCCGATTGCCCGATGACATTCCGCAGGGTGGTCTGGGCGATCTGCCAGGTGGCCCGCTTATAGTCCTCCACCTGGACGATGGCGGAGGTTGGCTCCACGACGCGGAAGTAGGCAACGGCGTTCACCTTGACGGTCACGTTGTCCCGGGTGATACACTCCTGCGCCGGGACGTCCAGGGTCACCACCCGCAGGTCCACCTTGACCATGCGGTCAATGAACGGGATGATGAAAAAGAGGCCCGGCCCCTTGGCTCCCACCAGGCGGCCGAGGCGGAAGATGACGCCGCGTTCGTATTCCTGGACGATTTTGATTGCGGCGCTGGCGATCACGATGAGAAAGAGGACAACGGCGGCGATCACACAGCCCAGCGTGGTCAACGCAGTTTGCATAGTTACACCTCCTTCAGGTGACAACGGATTAGGGGATAATGGTCTCTTTGATTATACCCCAAGAAGGGAGGAGTGCAAACGGTGGAGTGGAGGCGTCACTTCTCCGGGGTGGTATGCCGACGCAGGGTGGCGGCGCGGCGGATCATTTCCCGATCCATAGGTTTCAACCCTTCGGGCAGGGCGTCCAGGGAGACCCAGCGGGCGGATAGAATCTCGTTGCTAAAACCTCCTACCTCGCCCTCCACTTCGCACAGAAAGGCGGTCTCTAAATGGCCGGGGATGTCGTTCAGGTCCACCAGGACCGGGGGCCCGACCCGCACCGCCAGCCCCACTTCCTCCAGTAATTCCCGCCGCAGCGCATCCTGCGGCCGTTCGCGCCGTTCTACCCAGCCCCCTGGCAATCCCCAGGGATGCCGTCCGCGAAAGACATGCTCCAGCAGGAGGACCTCCCCCTGTTTATTGAAGACGACCCCCGTCACCCCGACGGTGAAACGCGCGGCGATCAGCCCGATCAGGCGGCAGAGCAGGGAGTAGAGGACCGGGAACCGGCGCATCAGGCGGGCGGTGAACCGTTTGAGTGCCACTTACGGATACACTCTCTTTAATGTCCTGGGGAACGAGATCGCTTCCCGCAGGTGGTCAATCCCGCAAATCCAGGCGACCGTCCGCTCCACCCCCAGACCGAAGCCGGAATGGGGCACCGAACCGTACCGGCGCAGGTCAATGTACCACTCAAAGGCCTGGCGCGGCAGGCCCCATTCCTTCAGCCGCTCCACCAGCAGGTCGGGGTCGGAGATGCGCTCGGAGCCCCCGGTAATCTCCCCGTACCCCTCCGGGGCCAGCAGGTCCACGCTTTTGCAGACTTCGGGCCGTCCGGGCCAGGGCTCCATGTAGAACGCCTTGGCGCGCGTGGGGTAGCCGTAGACGAAGACCGGCTTCTCAAACCGTTTGGTCAACTCGGTCTCGTGGGGCGAGCCGAAGTCATCTCCCCATTCAATCTGCAGGAGTTCCCGCAGTTCCTCGTCCTCCGTCTCCTCCCGGATGCGGGCCAGAATCTCCAGCGCCTCGTCGTAGGAGATGCGCGGGAACGGCGGCTCCACTTTCTCCAGCATCCGGGTGTCCCGCTCCAGAAGGGCCAGTTCGTGCTTTCGCTCCCGCAGGCAGGTCTGGACAATGTACGACACAAATTGTTCCTCAATTTCCATCAACTGGTCCAGGTCGCAAAAGGCGATCTCCGGCTCCACCATCCAGAATTCGGTCAGGTGGCGGCGGGTTTTGGACTTTTCGGCGCGGAAGGTGGGGCCGAAGCAGTAGACCCGCCCGAAGGCGTAGATGTTGGCCTCATTGTAGAGTTGCCCCGACTGGCTCAGATAGGCCGGTTCGCCGAAGTAGTCGGTGGCGAAGAGGGTGGTCGTCCCCTCGCAGGCCGCCGGGGTGAGGATGGGGGTGTCCATGTTGATAAAACCGTGGTCGTCCAGCCAGTCCCGGATGGCGCGGATGACGGTGGCGCGCACCCGCAGGACGGCCCACTGTTTGCGGGAGCGAATCCAGAGGTGACGGTTGTCCAGCAGGAAATCCACCCCGTGCTCTTTGGGCTGAATGGGGTACTCGTCGGCGATCTGCACCACCTTCAGGTCGGACACGCTCAGTTCGTAGCCGCCGGGGACGCCGGGGGCGCGGGAGTCCTGCCGCACCACGCCGGTGACGATGAGGGAGGATTCCTGGGTCAGCCGGGCCGTCGCCGCAAAGACCTCCTCCGGCACTTCTTTCTGGAAGACGACGCACTGGATAAAGCCGGTGCCGTCCCGCACCTGAAGGAACTGGAGTTTGCCCTTGTCGGTTCGGTTGTAGAGCCAGCCCTGCAGGGTGACTTCCTGACCGACGTATTCGGCAATGTCCTGAATGTGAACTGCCTTTGCCATCGCGCGCCCTCCTGGGGAAGCGGAGTTGTGATTAGGGAAATTGTACTGCAAGTGGGCAAGTATGCAAGTTTGCCAGTGGGGGTTATTGGCTGCGGGTGGGGTTCTGTGTTGGGGGTGAGAGAATCCGGAGAGTCCCGGCGACGAGGAACAGGAGGGCGCTCAGGCCGCTCAGAACTGCGCCCAGGCCAACCCCCACGGGCGCTCCGTAGATGGCGGCGAAGATGGGCCGCACGCGCAGCAGGGCCAGGAAGGGCATTAGCCAGCCCGCCAGGGCCAGTCCGACCACCAGCCCCGCCAGCACCCGTTCCGGCAGACGCCTTGACCAGAGCGCCGATAGCGCCAGGGCGCAGGCCGCCAGCACCAGAAAGAACTGGCCGCGGTAGAGGGGATCACGCCAGGCCGTGAGGATGGGCGGATAGGGGGGGAGCATGGTCAGCGCCAGGACGACGCCCAGGCCGGAAGCCAGGTAGCCAATCCATGGGCGGGGTCGTGCCCCGAAGGCCGGGGCCAACGCCAGCAGGACCGCCGGAACCAGCAGGGGGAGCAGGAACACTTCCCGCGCGACCCGTACCACCCCATCCCGTACCGGCGGCACCAGCCGGACGACGACGAACAGGTCCAGCGCGTTCAGGCGAAGCCCTGCCGCCCGATGGGGAATCCACGGCGCGATGGCTCCCCACAGCCCCAGCGCAACCCCCAGCACAATCAGTCCCCGCATCAGACGGCGTGTCATCGGTTCTCCAAACGAAAGCCGTGCCCCCGCACAGTGACGATGTACTCGTGCTGGGGGTCCGCTTCGGCCAGCCGTTCCCGCAACCGGCGGACCAGCGCGTCCAGTGCTTGCTCGGATATGCCCTCTATGTCCTCATCGGGCCATACGGCGCGGATGATGTCCTCCCGGGAGACGACCTGTCCCCGGGCGTCCAGCAGGGCGGTGAGCAGCCGATACTGGGCCGGGGAGAGCGGGGGGATCAGTTCCCGTCCGCCGACGAAGACCCGCCGTCCGGCCCGGTCCACCCGAATCCCCCGCACCGGCCCCTCTCCCTCCAGCGGGAGCGTCGCGTCCGAACCGACGAAGGTCATCCGGACGCAGAGGGCCAGTTGAATTTCATCCCCGTCCTGCAGGATGCGCGGGGTGTCCCGCACCTCCTCGCCGTTGACGAAAGTTCCGTTCTTGCTGCCCAGGTCGTAGAGGAGATAGCGATCGTCGGCGGTGCGCTCAATGCGGGCATGGTGGCGGGAGACTTGCCGCTCCGGCAGGATGATATCGCAATCGGCCCCCCGACCGATGAGGACGGAATTCTCCTGCATCAACCAGCGCAATCCGGCCGCCTCTCCCTCCAGCACGACCAGCATGGGGACGTTCGGTTCTGCCATTTCCCCTCCCGCAGCGGTTCCGGACTCTCATCGGACCCGCAGATATGCCGGCCGGATGTCTACCCGGCGCAGAGTGTTGGCGTTGGTGACCACCGTCACCGACGAGGTCGCCATGGCGACCTCCGCCAGCACCGGGTGCATCCACCCGACCATCGCCAGTGGGATCATCACCACGTTGTAGAAAAAGGCCCAGAAGAGGTTCTGCCGGATTTTGCGGAACGTCGCCCGGCTCAGGTTGATCGCCTCCACGACGCCGGTCAGTTCCCCGCGCACCAGCGTCACGTCGCCCGCCTCAATGGCGATGTCGGTGCCGGTGCCGATGGCGATGCCGACGTTGGCCTGCTTCAGGGCCGGCGCGTCGTTGATGCCGTCGCCGACGAAGGCGACCAGACCGAACTGCTCCTGAAGGCGGCGCACTTCCGCCACTTTCCCATCGGGCAGGACTTCCGCCCGCACCTCGTCTATCCCCAGTCGCCGGGCGACCGCCTCGGCGGTGCGCCGGTTGTCGCCGGTCAGCATCACCGTCCGCAGGCCCATCCGGTGCAGTTCCTCCACCGCCAGGGCGGCGTCGTCCTTCAGCGTGTCGGCCACAGCCAGCGCGCCCAGCAGGCGACCGTCCGCCGCCACCAGCATCGCCGTCTTCGCCTCGTCCTCCAGACGGCGCAGCGTCTCCTCCAGCGGCGCGGGGTCCACGCCGTGCTCCTCCATCAGCCGCCGCGAGCCCACGAGGACCCGCGTCCCGTCCACCGTGGCAACCACACCCATCCCCCGCAGGGCCTGGAAATCCCGCGGCTCCAGCCCGGGGAGACCGTCGGCCTCCGCCCGCGCCCCGATCGCCTTCCCCAGCGGGTGCTCACTCCCCCGCTCCGCCGATGCCGCCGTCCGCAGGAGGTCTTCCACCGCCACACCGTCGGCCGGGATGACGTCGGTCACTTCGGGACGGCCCTTGGTGAGGGTCCCCGTCTTATCCAGGACGACGACCCGGACGTCCTTCAGCGTCTGGATGGCCTCGCCGGATCGGATAAGGATGCCGTGTTCGGCCCCCATCCCGCTGCCGACCATCAGCGCGGTGGGGGTCGCCAGGCCCAGCGCGCAGGGGCAGGCGATGACCAGCACGGCGACCATGGAGATAATCGCCAGGGTGAGCGTCCCCAGGTTCGGGTTGACCCAGGGCAAAAACGCCCCCGCCGTCACCAGGGGGCGCATCAGGCCCGGCGCGATGAGCCACAGGAGCAGGGTGAGCAAGGCAATACCCAGGACGACGGGCACGAAGACCCCCGTCACCCGGTCGGCGAACTCCTGGATGGGCACTTTGGACCCCTGCGCTTCCTCCACCAATCGGATGACCTGGGCTAGGAACGTGTCCTTGCCCACCCGGGTCGCCTGGACTTTCAGCAGCCCCTCCTGGTTGACCGTGGCGCCGATGACCTCGTCGCCGGGGCGCTTGTTGACGGGCATGGACTCGCCGGTAGCCATAGATTCGTCCACCGCGCTCTCGCCCTCCACCACCACCCCGTCGGTGGGGATTTTCTCACCGGGGCGGACGACCATGATGTCTCCGACCTGAACGGCCTCAATGGGCACTTCCAGTTCCACCCCGTCCCGGAGGATGCGGGCGGTTTTGGCTCCCAGTTCCAGAAGTTTGCGGATGGCCTGCGAGGCGCGGCCTTTGGCCGTCTCCTCCACATGGCGGCCGGTGAGGTGGAAGGCCATGATCATCGCCGCCACCCCGGCGTAGTTGGCGACGGGGAAGAAGAAGGACGCCGGGCCGGTCAGGAACGAGACCCCCGTCCCCAGGCTGATGAGGGTGTCCATATTGGGGTAGCCATGGAGGGCGGCGATAATGCCGCTGCGGTATGTGTGACGACCCACCCAGAACAACACGGGCAGGGCCAGGAGAATCATCCCCAGGTTGAAGACGAGATGGCTGGGCCACATGATGCCCCAGACCATCTCGGGGACCATCCACAGGATTATGGGGACGGTCAGCGCCCAGGCGACGCGCATCCGGAAGCGGCTGGCGCGCATCTTCCGCTCGGCCTCGTCCTCCACGGGAACGGGCGCGCCCTCGGCGGGTGTCTCCAGGACTTCGTACCCGGCCTCGGCGACCGCCTTCCGGAAGTCGGCGAGGGCCGCCACGCCGGGGATGAAGGTCACCGTCGCCTTTTCGGTCGCCAGGTTGACGCTGGTCGCCACCACCCCGGGGACTGCGGCCAGGGCCTTCTCCACGTGCATCGCGCATGCCGCGCAGGTCATCCCGCCGATGGGCAGGATGACGGTTTCGGTGGGGATTTCGTACCCCGTTTCCTGAACTGCCCGCACCAGGTCGGCCATACGCACGGCGCTGGGATCAAAGCGGAGAACGGCCCGCTCCGTCGCCAGGTTGACGGCGACGTCCTCCACGCCGTCCACCTCTTTCAGCGCGCTCTCCACGTGGGCGACGCACGCCGCGCAGGTCATACCCCGAACGGGCAGCGCGATTCGTTGTTCGGACATAATGCTCCCTGCAAGAGTTCGCGGCAGGCAGCGAACAACCCGCCGCGCCGTACAGCCCCTAATGGGCGTGGGAGTGCTGGTGCTCCGCCTCGCCCATCTCCTTCAGGTACTTTTCCGGGTCTTTCTCAAAGGCCACCTTGCACCCGGGGGCGCAGAAGTAGTATGTCTGCCCTTTGTACACCGTCTTCGCCGGTGCTGTCTGCGGGTCCACTTCCATCTTGCAGACCGGATCAATTACCGTTGCCATTTCGCTTACCTCCCCGAGATTCGCCCCTTCCCATAGAGGTGGGGCGACAATTATTATACCACTCTTCTTCTAAATTATCAAGGGGTGGCGAAAGAAAACGGGGTTTCGGGGCGGGCGGCTTCGCCGCCCGCCCCGAAACCCCTGCAATCCCCCTGGACGAAAGATGACGGGGTCTGCGGTCCCGAAGGGATTCCGGTGGCCCTGCCCCTCAGTGGCCCAGATAGTGCAGGGCCACCTCCCGGGGCACGCGGATCAGCCGGTATTCCCCGAACCGGCTCAGCAGTTCCCGCACCCGGTCGCGCAACGGGCGCATGCGCGGGTTGCGGGCTTTCCAGGCCCCTGACACCTGCGAAAGCACCAGCGCCGAGTCCCCCCGGATTTCTACCGCAAATTCGGCCGGGTCCCGATCCTTTTGCCGGAGCAGTTCCAGAATGTACTCCAGCGCCTCTATCAGCGTGTGGTATTCCGCCTCGTTGTTCGTCATCCGGCGCCGGAAGTCCACATCTATGAATCCCCGACCCCCATCGGGCAATTGATAGACGTAACTTCCGTAGCCAGGGCCGGGGTTCCCCAGACTCCCGCCGTCAAAGAGAATCTGGATGGTCGGCCGTTCAGGAGACATCGGAAAAGGTCCAGAAACGGTTGACGGAAAAGTTCCAGAACAGGACGACAACGGTGGCGATGGCCTTCGCCAGGTTGTAGCCCAGTTTGTAGAGCATATCCGGGGTCAGGGAGAGGGCCAGGGAGCGGGTGACCGTCCCCACCAGCGCCACACACGGGTAGCGCAGGAGCACCAGGGCACTCGTGTTGATAACCCACCCGGCGATGTTGACAATGAAAAACTGCGCCAGTTGGGTACGAGTCGGTTTGGAACGGGAGTCCGGGTACGTCCAGTACCGATTCCAGGTGAAGTTGCTGAGCACCGCAGCGGTGAAGGAGCAGGTGTTCGCCAGGACAATCGGGAGTCCGACGACCACGTGCAGGAGATAGAGCGTTCCGAAATCCACCACCGCGCCGATGGTGCCGACGACGGAGAACTTCAGGAAGCGGATGACTTCCTTGCGATTGGTCTGGAGGAAAAGACGGGTCCGGGCGACAAGGGTGGTCGGTGACATCACTTCAGGTACTTCCCCACGATAGGTGCCAGGTCCCGCCGCACCTGCTCGGGAATGAGGTCCATCTGGGTGATGAGCGCGGTTGCCAGCGTGGAACCGCAATCGCAGGTGCGCTCGGCCGCGGCCAGGCGCGGCACCAAGATGCGAATGGCCTGTTGGGCCAGTTGGGCGTTGGCAGCCAGCGTCGCCAGCAGCATCTCCACGTTCACCGGCTCCTCCGTCTCGTGCCAGACGTCGTAGTCGGTGACGTGGGCCATCACGGCGTAGCACATCTCCGCCTCCCGCGCCAGGAACGCCTCCGGGCTGGTGGTCATCCCGATGATGTCCATCCCCCAGGCGCGGTAGGTGAAACTTTCCCCTTTGGTGGAGAACCGCGGCCCCTCAATGGTGATGAACCGTCCCCCTCGGTGGACTTTTCCCCCGGCCGCCTCCACCGCCTCCGCCAGCAGGGCCGAGAGGCGCAGGCAGAAGGGATCGGCAACGCCGATATGGGCCACCAGTCCGTTGCCAAAGAAGGTGTAGACCCGCTTCTTGGTGAAATCAAACAACTGGTCGGGAATGACGATCTCGCCGGGGTGGAGGTGCTCCCGCAGGGAGCCGCAGGCGGAGATGGAGATGACCTGCTCCACCCCCAGGGTCTTCAGCGCGTAGATGTTGGCGCGGTAGTTGACCTCGGTGGGGGTGATGCGGTGGCCCCGTCCGTGGCGGGCCAGAAAGGCCACCCGAACCCCCTCCACCGTCCCGATGACGATAACATCCGATGGGTCGCCGAAGGGCGTTTGGATGCGGCGTTCTTCCACGTCGGTAAGCCCTTCCATCTGGTACAGGCCGGATCCGCCGATGATGCCGATGCGAACAGGAGTATCCGCCATAGGTATCGCTCCTTTTCCGTGGGTGTGGTCGGCCCTCTCCTGCCGGGGCCGGTTGGTTCTGAATACCGCTGGCATATTCTACCCGATAAGGCTCATAGCGTCAAACCGGGTTCACCTCCCCTGCTCTTCCCATTTCTCCAGAGTGCGGTATAATGAAAGCGCTGAGCCGGAGATTCGGGTTTCCCGACCCTTTCTCACAGGCGGTCTCTCCGGGGAGCATTATGGGGATTTTTACTGCGAAGGGCGCAGAGTTCGCGGAGATTCTCTTCTTTCTCGGCGGTCTCCGCGGCCTCTGCGGTTGAAAAGCGAACTCTGTTCCTCGTAACAACACTCAACGGGGAGACCACCTTCATACAGCCGAAAAATCCGTGAAATCCGTGGCCAAACGAGGTAAACATGCCGCCGATTTTTCCGTTCACCGCCATCGTCAACCAGGACCTGATGAAGCGGGCGCTGATTCTGAACGCCGTCTACCCCCAGATCGGGGGGGTGCTGATCCGCGGCGAGCGCGGGACGGCGAAATCCACCGCCGCCCGCGCGCTGGCCGCGCTGCTGCCGGAGATAGAAGTCGTCGCCGATTGCCCGTTCTCCTGCGACCCCGACCAGCCCGCTACGTGGTGCACCCAATGCAAGGAGCGGGCCGCTGCCGGGGAGACGCTCCCGCGCGCCCGTCGCCGCACTCGTTTCGTGGACCTCCCCGTCAGCGCGACGGAGGACCGGGTGGTGGGCACGCTGGATATTGAACGGGCGATCCAGAAGGGGGAGCGCCACTTTGAGCCGGGGGTACTTGCTTCGGCCAATCGCGGCGTCCTCTACGTGGACGAGGTCAATCTGCTGGATGACCACGTGGTGGATATTCTGCTGGACGCGGCCGCGATGGGCATCAACGTGGTGGAGCGGGAGGGGATTTCCTTCAGCCATCCGGCCCGTTTCATCCTCATCGGCACGATGAACCCGGAAGAGGGCGACCTGCGCCCGCAACTGCTGGACCGCTTCGCCCTCTGCGTGGATATCCGCGGCGTCCACGATCCGGCGGCGCGGATGCTCATTATGGAGCGCAACCTGGCCTTTGAGAGCGACCCCGAGGGCTTCTACGCCGAATGGCTGCCCCGGGAAGAGGCCCTCTCCCGGGAGATCGCCCGTGCCCGCCAGATTCTGCCCGACGTCCGCCATACCCGCGGCGACCTGGCGGTGATCGCGGCGATGATGGCCGAAATCCGGGTGGACGGTCACCGCCCCGATATGGTCATTCTGAAGGCGGCGCGGGCCAACGCTGCCTTTGAGGGCCGCACCCGCATCACCGACCGGGACATCCTTCTGGCGGCGGAACTGGCTCTCCCCCACCGCCTTCGGCGCCACCCCCTGCAGATGGTGGAGGCAACGCTGGACAATCTGGGGGAACGGCTGACCGAAGCCCGCGCCCAGGTGGCCCGGCAGGACCCGTTGCTGGCCGAAGAGGTCGGCGAAAACGAGGTCGCCCCGTCGGAAAAAAAAACGCACGTAGAGGTTGAGACCCAGGATAAACCCTCATCAGAGGGACAACAGCGGCCGCGAGAACCGGCCCTTCAGCAAGTCCCCCGCTGGCCCACGGAGGGGCAGTGGTGGGAAGGGGGGAAGAAAATCCCCGCCGGGGACGCCTTTACCCCCCGTCGGCTGAATACTCCGCTGGACCGGCTGACCCGTTCCGGGAGCGGGCGGCGCAGCGTCACCCGCACCGATCAGCGGCGCGGGCGCTACATCCAGTCCCGTCCCTCCCCCGATGACCCCAGCGACCTGGCCCTGGATGCCACACTGCGCGCCGCCGCGCCCCATCAGCCCCGCCGCCGCTCACCCTGCGGCCCCGCGCTGGTGGTCTGCCCCCAGGACTACCACCGTAAGGTGCGCGTCCGCCGTATGGCGAACCTCATCCTCTTCGTGGTGGACGCTTCCTGGTCTATGGCGGTGGCGGAGCGGATGGAGGCGACCAAGGGGGCGGTGATGTCCCTCCTCACCGACGCCTACCAGCGGCGGGATCGGGTGGGGGTGGTGATTTTCCAGAAGAACGGCGCCCGGCTGGTGCTGGCCCCCACCAACAGTATCACCCGCGCCCAGAAGGCGCTCCAGGACGTTCCTGTGGGCGGCAAAACCCCCCTCTCGGCCGGCCTGCAACTGGCCTACGAGGTCATCACCCGCGAACTCCGCCAGCGCCCCGACCTGATGCCCCTGATGGTGCTCCTGACCGACGGGGCCGGGAACGTCTCTATGACCGATCTCCCGCCGCAGGAGGAGGCCCATCGCATCGCCGACCTCTTCCCCCAGGCCCGCATCCGGTCGGTGGTCATCAATATGGAACACGAGGCCTTTGACCAGGGGCTGGCCCAGGCGCTGGCCGACCATCTCCAGGCCCCCTGCTACCGGCTGGAGGAACTGCGCGCCGAGGCGCTCCTGGCGCGAGTGCGGGAAGAGTTGGAGCGAACAACGGAGGTTGTCGGGGGGTAACGGGCGCTTTGCTCCCCAAACGATTGGCCGCTCGGGGGAGAGGTATGGAGTTGTGGGCGCTGGCTCCCTCAGGGAAATTGTTGTGCAAGCCCTGGCCGAGCACGAAGGGCTGGTCCACTGGGTGGTGCGACGCCAATGGCGGGGCAGCCTCTCTTACGAGGAGGCCCTGCACATCGGTCGCATCGCCCTCTGGCAGGCCCTTCGGCACTATGACCCCCGGCGTGGGGTCGCCTTCAGCACCTATGCTGTCCCGGCGATCGCCCGCGCCCTCTGGCAGGCGGTCGCCCAGGCGGCCCCCGACCCCCACCGGGAGCGGATGCCCCAGCCCCCGCAGTTTAACATGCCCCCAA
>CAKZOY010000067.1 GCA_937138275.1 uncultured Chloroflexota bacterium | reverse complement strand
CCGGCAAACGGGTCAAGCACGCGCGGGGGCCGGCCATCGTAGGCCTCGCGGATCAGGCGGCGGGCCTTCTCCAGCAGATACTCCCCGTCCGGGTCGCCCCCGGAGACGGCCTCCCAGGGGGCGAGGTCGCGCACCAGGGCCAGCAACTCCTCGCGCTGGCCTTGGTCGTCGGGCAGCAGGGCGGCCAGGGCGGTGGCGCGGGAGGCCGCCAGGGGCCGGCGCGCCCACCAGATGTGCAGGGTGGAGATGTGGCCGTGGCGGATGTTCTTCTCCCGAACGGACTCTTCGGAGACGCGGCGCAGGGGAAATTCGGTTTCAATCAGGCGGGTTTTCTGTTCAATGCTCATCGGTCCAGTACCTCTACCAGTCGTGCGGGTCTTTCAGGGAAAAAGCCGGCGGCCTGAGGCCCGAGATACCACACTTCGCCCTCGCTCACCAGCAGGACGTGGAGTCCCAGGCGGCGAAGACCGGGTAGAATGTTGCGGAGAACGCTCTCAAATCCGCTGGTATAGGGAACTGCCAGAGCGCAGACCACATCGCGGTCGTAGTGGCTGAGAATCTGCAACAGCGCCTCGCCCATAATCACCCGTTCGCTGACATTGGTGCGTTCCCCTTTGGCCTCAACGTACAGAATGCGTCCTGAACGCGGCAGAGTGCCTTCTATGTCGGGGCCACGCTCGTTGCGATAACGCACCTGCAGATTGAGGAGTCCTTCGGCCCGCAGTTGCTCGGCAAGAGTTCGAGTTACCTCGCGCTCGCGCATTTTCGGTCTTCTCACCATTGGGAATAGGTAACTGTTCAGCCTGCTGGGTTGAGGGGGAAACTTCACCCTCTCCCCCCCCTCTCCCTCTCCCATTGGAGGCTGCTGAAAAAGCCCGTTTCACGCCGCCAAGGCGACAGCACGGTTGATTTTCGCTATTCCCGTGGCTTTTTCAGACAGCATAGCCATCAATGTTTTTGTTTATAACCTAAAATTTGCCATTGTCAATATCGTCCACAACCTCCTTGATGGGGCGCTCCCTGAGAAGGTCTGCAATGCCGTGATAGCAACTCTTCCGCTCCAGAAATTGTCTTTCCTGGCGCTCTATGACCCAGTCCCACGATTCGCTCATGCCGACCCCCTCCCTGTCGCGAGCAACTGGGCCGGTTCGCCCGCCGCCTCTTTCCAGTCCCGGACGACGAAGCGGACGACTTCCCGCACCTTCTCGGGTTTCAGCACCGCCGCCGGGTTGCGCAGGGTGTAGAGCACTGGCTCCCCGGCGGCGTTCTCCACCACATACAACCAGTACTCCTCCCCCAGCCGCTGGGCCATCAGCCACTCGTTGGGGGTGAGGACGACCGGGCCCGTCGTCGCCCGCGCCTTCACCTCTATGTAGCGCGTCTCCCCCTCCATTATACTACGAATGTCGTAACCGAGGTTCTCGGCAGAGACGTCCTCCGGCGTCCGCCCCTGGCGGCGCTCGTATTCCATCGCCACCTGCATCCCCACCGCCTCTATCTCCGGATCGGCGCGCATTTCAGGCCCGACAGCCGCCTGCGGCACCACGCGCGCCACGCCCAGCAGTTTCGGCTCCGCCGGCAACAGACCGGTCTCCCGACGGACCTCCTCCTCCAGCGCCTGCCGTCGGGCCCGCAACTCCTCCAGACGCCGCTCCTCATTGCGGATCTCCGCCTCGGCGATGGACAGGCCGTGGGCACGGCGGATCTCGTAGTCCATCAGCTGCGCCTGCGAATTCCCGATCGTCCGGTCCAGCGAGCGCAGGCCGTACTTGCGCTTGATCTCTGCCGCCCGTTCCCGCTGCGCCTGCACTTCTTCCCGCAACGCGCCGACCACCGTCTCCACTGCGTAGACGATCGCCTCATCGGGGGGCGGGCAGGGATCGGTGGACAGAGGGCCATCCAACGGCTGGAGGTCCCAGAGGACCGAACTGTTGACCCACTGCAGCGGCCCGCCGTCCCGCGGCTGGTAGATGACCACCAGTCGCTTGAGGGCGACATCGTCTTTGCCGTCCCGCAGTTCCGCCTCCAGAAACCACAGATAGCCGTCCCGTCGGCCGTCGGGGTCGGCGAAGACTGCCCCCCGCTGCAGGTCCTCCTTCGCCACTGCCCGCAATCGCTCCACCATCGCCTCCAGGAGGGGGTGGCCCGGGGCGACAAACTCCGCCCCTTCCCGACGGGCGACCGTCTTCTCAAAAGCGATTTTGGAGTACTCCCGGAAGACCTCGCCGTAGCGATGCCGGAACTCCTGGGGAGTTTGACGGATTTCGTAGGGGACGGTCGGCACCCGCCAGAGGCCGTCCCGCCGCAATTCCGCAGGAACCCCCAGCCACTGGCAACTCCGGACGAAGAAGCGCTCAATGTACTCGGGGACCAGCCGCTGCTCCCGGGCACGGCGCTCCTCCCCCAGGACGCGACTCAGGTCAATGTGACGGGTCGCCAGCGCCTCCATCGCCACCTCGCGCGCCCGCTGGACCGCCTGCTCATCGGGCACGGACTCAATCTCGGCGACGATCTCCTCCAGCGTCCGCCGGTTGGCGATCGCCTCCACAATCAGGTCCCTCAGACTCTTCCCCGGAAACACTTCGCCGACGACGTCAAAGACGCGGTCGGAACCCAGCGCCTGGCGGATGTTCTCCAGTTTGCGAAAGAGTGCCTCCAGCACCCGGCCCTCGCGGGTGTCGGAGGCGACCAGGTTGTAGATGTGGACCTCTTTCTGCTGACCGTAGCGATGGACGCGGCCCATCCGCTGTTCCAGACGGTTGGGGTTCCAGGGGATGTCGTAGTTGACCATCAGCGAACAGAACTGCAGGTTGATGCCCTCCCCGCCGGCCTCGGTGGAGACCATCACCTGGGTGCGGTCGCGAAAGTCGTGCTCGGCGCGGATGCGGGCATCCAGGTTCATTCCGCCGTGCAAGGCAACGACCGAATACCCCCAGGTGCGCAGTTTCTCCACCAGGTAGTCCAGCGTCTCCCGGGATTCGGTGAAGATGAGGATTTTCTCCCCGGTCTGCTGGATGCGCTCGTCCTCCATCACCTGGCGCAGTTCGCCCAGTTTGGTCTCCACCTCGGCCCGTTCGGCCTCCCGCGCCAGGAGGATGAGGGTCTCCAGAGTGCGGATTTCGTCCTGCAGTTCCTCGCGCGTCTCGGCGGCGGTGAGCCGTTCCACCAGTTCCTCTTCCCGTTTCAGGCGCTCCACTTCCGGGGCGTCCTCCAGTTCCTCCTCGTCTACTGCGCCCCCTTCGGCCAGCCACGTCCCCAGGCGGAGCAGTTCCTCCAGGCGCGCCCGGCGGCGTTCCAGGGAGCGGCGGACGGCGCGCACGCTGGAGGCCAGCCGCCGCTGCAGGATCAGCAGGGCGAAAGCGACGTTGCGCTTATCGGCTGCCAGCGCCCGGTTGTAGGACTTCTCCACGTACTCGGTGACGGCGTTGTAGAGCCGTTTCTCGTCGTCGCTGAGGCGGTAGAGGCGGGTGAAGACGTGGCGGGGTGGGAAGAGGGGCCGTCCCTGAAAGTCCTTCAAGTCCTCCTTCAACCGGCGCAGGAAGAGCGGGTTATCGCGGCTTTCCACCGATTCGCGCAGGAGCGTGGTATCGGCGAAAAAGTTCAGTTCCAGCAGGTTCAGGAGCAGGCGGAAGTTCTCCGGGTCGCCCCGGTGGGGGGTGGCGGTGAGGAAAACCAGGAAATGGCCCGTGCGGGAGAGCAGTTCGCCCAGGCGGTACCGTTCGGTCTTATCCACTTTGTTACCGTAGCGGTACGCGGCCATCTTGTGCGCCTCGTCCACCACAATCAGGTCCCAGTGGACCTCGCTCAGCGTCGCCAGCACATCGTCCCGCTTGGCGAAGTCCATAGAGGTGATGACCTGGGGTTGCTCCTCCCAGATGTTGCGTCCCCAGGAGGCGGTCATCACGCCCCGGTCCACCAGCAGAAACGTCTCTCCGAAGCGCTCCTTCATCTCCCGCCGCCACTGGTCTTTGAGATGGCCCGGCACGACGATCAGGGTGCGCCGCACCAGCCCGCGGTACTTGAGTTCCTTGAGCAGGAGGCCGGCCATGATGGTCTTGCCGGCGCCGGGGTCGTCGGCGAGAAGGAAGCGGACCTTCGGGTGGCGGAGCATGTAGTGGTAGACGGCCTCAATCTGGTGCGGGAGCGGGTCCACCTGGGAGACGTTGACCGCCAGTAGGGGGTCAAACTGATGAGCGAAGCGGATGCGGTGGGCCTCTATTCCCAGGAAGAACCCTTCGCCGCGCCCGCCCATATCCCGCTGCAGGCCGGGGGAGATGCGGATACGGGCCAGGTCGGTTGGGGTCAGGATACGCGAATAGAATCGCTCGGTCTGGATGCCGACCGCCTCAATCCGCACCTGGGAGCCCTGAGGTTGGACGGTGAGGGCGCGCACCGGTTCGGGCCAGAAATCGCCGGTGAGGATGTCGTTGGGTTGAGGGATGCCGCTCATTGCGATCTGGCGAACGTGACCCAGCCGTTGTCCTTATCCTGGTGGACCGCTTTCACCACAAATCCCGTATTCAGCCAGGCTCGGGCGTGAGGCCGGATAGAGATGTCTCTCTGGTTGGCCCACCAGGGGCGATATTTCCAGTGGGATGGGGGCAAATTGGCTCCGATAATCATCTCAATCTGGGCAAAACTCAGGGTGATCTCCTGGACATGTGGGGGTGTTGCTTTCAGGAACATTTCTAACAGTGTGTATTTGCCCATAGGAATCCTCCTTGCGGGCAGGTCCTCTGGCAGAACGCCTCCCATCAGGGCGCGTCTGCCATCCTGGTTGTCGCCTCGGGTGGTTGGGGAGCCATGAGGCGATGGGGTTTTCGCGCAGTGTCCAGTATATGTAGGGTTGTCTTTTCTGTCAAGTAGCCGCAAGGAAGGGGCTTGCACAGCAATTCACCCTGCATAGGAAAGGGGTGGGGTGTGGGGTTTGTGGGGGCGGCGAAGCCGCCCCCACAAACCCCACTTTCCCCCTTTTCACGGGCGCGCCACTCCCCCGAAATGATTTGTTGCACAAGCCAACCCAAGGGGCAGTGCAAAGTTGACAAAATGAAATGCAGTGTGTATAATCTACCCAGAATGCCCGCCGCTAATCCACCCAATGGCCATATCTTCTGTTGTTGATTACTGGCATCTTTTGGACGAATTCCGGCGCCCACCGTATGGAGAGGCCCCGTTGGCCGCTGGAGTATGTTTTGCACGGCCCTGTTTCCCATCATATGGTGACAGCGGTCTCTTTATCCCCATTTCTCGTGTACCGGAAGGGCATACTACCCCGAATCCCCTTATCCCATCGGGCCTTTGCAGGGCATTCCCTTTTATCAGGGTAACTGTTGTTGATTCTCATAAAGTCGTATTACCCGGTCTTTAACAAAGTCTCACAAAGTCGTATCCCCTACCCTTGCCCGGGTGGGAGTCTGACCGTTCATTCCGAGTTTTCTTTGTTGACTGGGACTCCCTTTATCCCCCTCACCCCCCTTGCCCCCCTCTCCCCTTTGCCCTGACGGGCGGGGGAGAGGGGGGACAGAGCCATCTTTTCTCCCCCCTCCCCGTGCGGCTGTGGGGCGGACGATCCGTCCGCCCTCAACGGGGAGGGGGGCAGGGGGGTGGGGCCCAATCTCTTTCGGCTCACCGGGGACCTCTTTCGGCCGGAAGCCGAATTGGGTAATACCATTTATACTTTTAGCGCATAATTTGTCATTATAATTTAGAATCTGCCATTGTCAATATAGTTACTTATCAGGTATCTGGACCAGGTCCTGTGATGACGGCACCACCGGAAGGGGCAATTTTCTCCCTCTTCCGTGAGAATCCGCGTTAGGAGGCAAATCTATCGCACGACTCCTTGAATTTTCCAGGAAACTTGATCTTGATTTCATTCAGGAGGATACCGATGAATCCCGCTCTGATAGATGAACTATCTGCCCGCGGTGTGACCCGACGAGAATTCCTGAAATTCTGTACTGTAATGGCCGGTGTGCTGGCCCTGCCGGTGGAGGCAGCCGCAAAAATCGCCCGTGCCCTGGAGACCGTTCGGCGTCCTCCGGTCATCTGGCTGGAGTTCCAGAGTTGCACCGGATGCACGGAAACTCTGCTGCGGGCCAATCGCCCCACCGTGGCCGAACTGGTCCTGGATGTCCTCTCCCTCAACTACAGCGAGACCATTATGGCCCCTGCCGGTACGGCAGCCGAAAAATCCCTCCATGATACCATCCATGAAGGGGGATATATCACCGTCGTGGAGGGCGCTATCCCGACGGGAGATGACGGGGTGTACTGCTGCATCGGTGGGCGGACGGCGCTGGATATCCTCAAAGAGGCCGCCGCCAACACGGTAGCGATCATCACCGTCGGCGCCTGCGCGTTTTACGGCGGATGGCCGTCCACCACCCCCAACCCCACCGGCGCCAAGGGCGTGAAGGACATCATCTCCGGTGTCCCCATCATTAACCTGCCCGGCTGTCCCCCCAATGCCGACAACATCACCGCCACCGTCGTTCATTATCTCACCTTCAAAGAACTGCCGGCGACCGACGACCTGGGTCGCCCGCTCTTCGCCCACGGCCGCCGCATCCACGATAACTGCGAGCGGCGCGGCCACTTTGACGCCGGCGAGTTCGTGGAAGCCTGGGGGGACGAAGGCCACCGCAAGGGCTGGTGCCTCTACAAGATGGGCTGCAAGGGGCCGATCGCGTTCATGAACTGCCCCACCATCCGCTGGAACGAAGGCACCAGTTGGCCGGTGGGGGCGGGGCACGGCTGCATCGCCTGCGGAGCGCCGCAGTTCTGGGAGAATCCCGCGTACGAACCGGTGCCCATCCATCTGGTGACTCCTTCCACCACCTACCCGCCGGTGGAGCCTCTGGAAGGGATGTCGCCCGTCACTGCCGGTGTGATCGGCGCAGCGGTGGGCGTCGCCGCAGGGGTGGCTGGCGCCGTGGCCGTCCGGCAACTGACCAAGAAAGAAGAATAACTTTGGGGAGGAAACCCAATGGCACAGAGAATTGTGGTTGACCCCATCACCCGAATAGAGGGACATTTGCGGATTGAGGCTCAGGTGGAGGATGGTCGGATCACCAACGCCTGGGCATCCAGTACGGCATTCCGGGGAATAGAGATCATCCTGAGAGGCCGTGATCCCCGAGAGGCATGGTTAATGGCCCAGCGCATCTGCGGGGTCTGCACCACCGTCCACGCCCTCGCCTCAGTGCGGGCCGTGGAGAACGCGCTGGACATTCAAATTCCCGATAACGCTCGCCTCGTCCGCAATCTGATTGCCGGCTTTCAGTTCGTTCACGACCACATGATTCACTTCTATCACCTCCACGCGCTGGATTGGGTGGATATCGTCAGCGCGCTGAAAGCGGACCCCGATGCGACCGCGAAACTGGCCCAATCCATTTCGGATTGGCCCAATTCCAGCCCGGACTACTTCCGGACCATCAAAGAAAAACTGAACAATTTCGTGCGCAGTGGACAACTGGGCATCTTCGCCAACGGCTACTGGGGGCACTCCGCTTACCGGTTGCCACCGGAGGCGAACCTGCTGGCTGTCGCCCACTATCTGGAGGCTCTGGAGTGGCAGCGGGATATCATCCGGGCCCATGCCATCCTGGGCGCCAAGAACCCCCACCCCCAGACCTACCTGGTGGGCGGTGTCGCCATTGCGGTGGACCCCGACAGCGAATCGGCCCTGAACGCCGACAAACTGGCTTTCCTGCGGAGACTGGCCGCGAAGGCGAAGGCCTTTGTGGAACAGGTGTACATCCCCGACCTCCTCGCCGTGGCCTCTTTCTACAAGGACGAATGGGGTGCCCTGGGCGAGGGGATCGGGAACTTCCTGGCCTGCGGCGAATTCCCCGATCGGGCCGGGAACCTTCTCTTCCCCGCCGGGATCATCCTCAACCGCGACCTGAGCCGGGTGCACCCGGTGGACCAGCAGAAGATCGCTGAGTACGTCACGCACTCGTGGTACCAGTACAGCGACGGGGATGGGAAGGGCAAGCACCCGTGGGAAGGGGAGACGATGCCCAACTACACCGGACCGAAGCCTCCGTATCAGTATCTGGATACCGACGGCAAGTACACCTGGATGAAAGCGCCGCGGTACGAGGATAAGCCGATGGAGGTCGGCCCGCTGGCCCGGGTGCTGGTCGCCTACGCCTCCGGACAGCCCCGGATCAAGGCCCTGGTGGATGGGGCGCTCAAGCAACTGGGGATCGGTCCCGAGGCCCTCTTCTCCACCCTCGGCCGCACCGCCGCCCGCGGCCTGGAGACCGTGGTGATCGCCGAACAACTGACCGCCTGGATAGGCGAACTGGCCGCCAACATGGAGAGCGGAGAACTCCGCATCCACAACGGAGAGCGCTGGGACCCGTCCACCTGGCCCAAGGAGGCGAAGGGCTACGGCTTCCACGACGCCCCGCGCGGGACCCTGGGCCACTGGATTCACATCGTGGACGGGAAGATCGCCAACTACCAGGCGGTCGTGCCCTCCACGTGGAACTGCTCGCCGCGGGACCCGAAGGGCCAGCCCGGCCCCTACGAGGCGTCTCTCATCGGCACCCCGATCGCCGATCCGGCCCAGCCGATAGAAATCCTGCGCACCATCCACTCCTTTGACCCGTGCATGGCCTGCGGTGTGCACATCCTGGATGCCAGCGGTCGGGAGATCAGCCGCATCCACCTGAACGGTGGGACCTGTCCGTGAAGACACTGGTCCTTGGGCTGGGGAACATCCTCCTGAGCGATGAGGGAGTCGGTGTCCACATCGTCCGCCTCCTGCAGGAACGGTACGAGTTCCCGCAGGAGGTGGACCTGATGGACGGCGGGACGCTGGGGCTGGACCTCCTGCCCTACGTGGAGGACGCTCAGCGGCTGCTGATTGTGGATGCCGTCCAGATGGACGCTCCAGCGGGAACGGTGGCCCGGCTGGAGGGGGATGAAGTGATGGCGATTTTCCGCACTCCGATATCCCTCCACCAGATGGGCGTCAACGACCTGCTGGCGGCGGCCCGGTTGCTGGACCGGTATCCCGAGCAGGTGGTCCTCTGGGGCATTCAGCCGGCCGTCCTGGATGTGGGACTGGAACTCTCGCCCCCTGTGGCCGCTCAGGTGGAGACCCTGGCCCAGAACGTTCTGGCGGAACTCCAGCAATGGGGTATCCAACCCACCAGGAGGAGGAACTGTGAAGCGAAATAACCCATCTCCGAATGGTCAGGCGACTCCGACGATGAGCCGTCGGGAGTTTCTGGGCCTCTCAGTCCTGGGGCTGGGCATTCCCCTGGCTGAAGGGCTGACCTCCCCCTCAGCGCCCCGCGCGGCTTCTCCTGAGGAGTTGGCCATTTTGTACGATCCCGTCAAATGTGTCGGTTGCCGGGCCTGTCAGATGGCCTGCAAGCGATGGAACAATCTCCCTGCGGAAAGCACCGATGCCCTGGGCATCTACGAGTCCCCAACGGACCTCTCGGCCATCACCTGGACCATCATCAAACTGAAACAGACGGACACGGGCTGGCACTTTTTCTGCTATCAGTGCATGCACTGCACCGACGCGGCCTGTGTTGCCGTCTGCCCCACGGGGGCGCTGTTCCACGACGAGCGGGGTTTCGTAGCCCTGGACCGGGAGAAGTGCAACGGTTGCGGGTACTGCACCCAGTTCTGCCCCTTCGGCGTTCCCCATCTCCAGACGGCCAATATCTGGACCGGCGCGGCGAAGTCGGCCAAGTGCACGTTCTGTCAGGACCGCGTCTGGAACGGGCTGGGAGGTCCTTCCTGCGCGGAGGTCTGCCCGGTGGGCGCTCTGCAGTGGGGCAAGCGGGCGGAACTGCTGGAAGTGGCCCGGGCGCGCGTGGCTGAGTTGCAGGCCCGCGGGATGAACGCGCGGATTTACGGGGAGACGGAACTGGGGGGGTTGCACCGACTGAGCATCCTGCTGGATGAACCCGCCCAGTACGGTCTGCCCGCGGCTCCCGGGTCGCCCGCACTGGCGCGCTTCTGGCAGAAAGTGATCCAGCCCCTGGGCAACGCACTCTTCGGCGTGGCGTTAGCGGGAATTCTGGGTGTCTTCCTCTTCGTCCGCCGGAAGATTCGGATGGAGGAAGTGCGATGACCGTCCAACTCAAAGACCGTGCGGAAGCGATAACCATTCAGTGGATTCCCAAGTATACGGCGCTGGAACGATTGGGCCATTGGCTCCATACGGCGACCTTCGTCCCTCTGGCGGTCACCGGGATGATTCTCTACTTCCCCTTCCTCCAGCCCCTGGCCCAGGGGGAGGCGGGGTTGTTCATCCGGCTGATCCACCGCGTAGCGGCCGTCCTCTTCGGCCTCCTGCCCATCATCTACTACGCCTTCCAGCCCCGCCGGTTGCTCCTGCACATCCGGGAGTTCCTGCCCCGCAAGGAGGACATCGGCTGGCTGAAGGGAGCCCCCGCCTACTACCTTCTGGGTAAACACGAGGCGATGCCGCCCCAGGGCCGCTTCAATGCGGGAGAGAAACTGAACGGGCTGGTGATGATCATCGCCTGGGCCGTCTTCGGGATCACCGGCGTGCCGATGTGGTTCGGCAAGGGGATCATCCCGCCGGAACTCTTCCGCTGGCTGGTGATCGTCCACGACCTGATGATGATCGTCTCGGTCTGTATGTTCCTCGTCCATCTCTACCTGGCGGTGGCGCACCCGCTGATGTGGGCCGGACTGGTCAGCATGCGCTTTGGGGTGGTCTCGGCGGAGTATGCGGCGGAGCACCACGCCCGGTGGTTCTACGGCCCCAAGCGGGCGATGGAGATCTACGAGGCGAAGAAGCGCGCCGCGGCCGAGGGGAAGCATTAGCCTGGGGAAAGGAGCCAGATTATGGCCAAGATACTGGTAGTGGACGACGATCCGGATTTCGTCAACCTGACGCGCAGAATCCTGCGCGCCAAGGGATACGAGGTGATAACGGCCGCCAGCGGTCAGCAGGCGCTCAGGGTCATGCGGCAGGAGAAGCCCGATCTGGTGTTGCTGGACATTATGATGTCCTACATTCTGGACGGGCTGGACGTGAGCCGGGAGATGGCGCAGGACCCGCAGTTGCGGGATGTGCCGGTGATTATGGTGACGTCGCTGACGGGGGCGCGGGCGCAGGCAGCGCTGCCGTCGGACGAGTACATCCCGGTGGACGAGTGGATTCACAAGCCGATAGACCCGGATGCGCTGCTGGCGCGCATAGAGGCGATGCTGGCGGAGAAAAAGTAGGGGCGACGTGCCCATCGCCCCTGTCGGGAAATTCGTGGCGGGCGGCCGAAGGCCGCCCGCCACGAATTTCCCTCTCTATCCGATCACATCCCTTTCCACCATCCGGGGCCGTTCCACCTCCCCCGCCCACCGCATCGGCAGGGTGATGGTGAACGTTGTCCCCTTCCCGACCTCGCTCTGTACCCCGATCTGTCCCCGATGCATCTTGACAATACCGTAGACGATGGAAAGCCCCAGACCGGTCCCCTTCCCCGGCGGCTTGGTGGTGAAGAAGGGAGTAAATATCTTCCCCAGGTTCTCCTCCGGAATTCCACACCCGGTATCGGCGATGCAGATTCCCACCTGACCGTTGAGCGACCGGGTGGAGATGGTGATAGTCCCAGGCCCCTCAATCGCTTCGGCGGCATTGTTCAGGAGATTAATGAAGACCTGCTGCAATTGGGCGGGGTCGGCCTGGATGATGGGGACATCCGAACCGTAGTCCCGAACGATCTCTACCTGCGCGAACATCGGTTGATGGCGCAGGTTCTCTATGACCTGCTCCAGCAGGGCGTGCAGGTCGGTATCCTGGGCCAGCACTTCCTGCTGGCGGGCGAAGTTCAGCAGGTCGGCAACGATTTTTTTGGCGCGGGCCGTCTCCTGGATGATCATCTTCAGGTCTTCCCGGTGTGGGTCGTCCGAGGAGAGTTCCCGCTGAACCGCTTCGGCAAAGAGGAGAATCGTCCCCAGCGGGTTGTTCAGTTCGTGGGCAACTCCGGCCGCCAGTTGTCCCATAGAGGCCAGTTTCTCTTTGTGGAGCAGTTCCTGCTGGGTGTGGTGGAGCATCGCCGCCATCGCGTTGAACGAACGTCCCAGGATAGCCAGTTCGCCGTTGCCGCGGGTCTCCACCCGGACGTTCATATCGCCCTCGGCCAGGCGGCGGTGTGCGGCGACCAGTTCCGTGATCGGGTGAGTGATGACGTACCCGATGGGGATGGCGATCACCCCGGCCAGCACAATACAGATGGCCGCGATCAGGGCGACCTGCTGGTTGAAGGTGTGCACCAGTCCCAGAAATGCCGCCTCGCGCGCCCCGACATACAAACTGCCGACCACATTGCCCTGGTGGTCGCGCAATGGCTCGTAGCGGGTGATGTACCATTCTTTGACGACGAACGCGCGGCCCACGTATTCCCGCCCTTCCTCCAGGACGACCTGGCGCACGGCCTGGGAGATGCGCGTGCCGATGGCCCGCCGCCTGGCCTCGTCGGTCACGTTGGTGGAGACGCGCAGGTCGCCCAGAAAGATGGTGACGGTGTCTATCCCGGCGACTTCTTTGATCCGGTCCACCAGGGTGTAGTCGTTGTTGAACATATAGGCCGAAAGGACCGCGCCCACCAGGCGGCCGGACGGGTCTTTCAGGGGGGAGACGCCCACCAGGGCCAGGCCCGCAGTGCCCTCCCGGGGGTCAAAGGGCTCCGGCGCCGCCAGCGGCGTATCCAGCAGCGGGATGTAGGCCTGACGGTCCAACCTCACCTGAGCCAGGTACTGGAGAGGGATGACTTCGGTGGCCGCCTGGGGCTTGCCCGAATCCAGCACCGTCCGGACAATCGGCAGGTCGCCGAATCGGCCGTCGGTCAGGACGGGAGAACGATGTCCCTCCGGCCAGAGGACTTTCCCCACCACCAGGTTGCCGTCGGCGTCCAGGACGGCGATGAGGTGGGTACCGCCCAGAGCCAGCACGGTGATCTTGTTGGTAATTTGCCGGTCAATGATTCCGATGGCCTTCTCATTCCCGGCCCTGGCGGCCGAGAAATTCTCCACCACCCACTGGTCCAGCACCAGCCGGTGGCTGATGGCCGCCACTTCCTCCAGTTTGAGTTGGTAGAACGCCTCGGCCAGTTTCATATCCCGCGCCACCCGCTCCGCCTCCGCAGCGGAGAGGTAGTCATTGAGCACCCGCGAGATGACCAGCGCGTTCAGTCCCACCGTCAGAGCAGCCACCAGCGCGAAGGCCACCGTCAGCACAACCCGCAACCGTCCGCCCAGAAGGCGAAGCAAAAAGTTTCTCATTCCGCGCCTCCCGTTTCGGCCAGAGGAAGCGTGAAGCGGAAGGTCGTCCCCCGACCGACTTCCGAATCCACCTCAATGGTCCCTTCGTACATCTCTATGACCTGCCGGACAATGCACAGTCCCAGGCCGGTCCCCATCTCCTGCATCCGTTTGGCCTCTTCGGTACGGTAGAATTCCTCAAATATGCGCGGGATTTCGTTCGGTGGGATGCCGATACCCGTATCGGAGACCGCGCCGACAGCCAACCCCCGTTCCCGGTCCGCCTCCAGAGTGACCCTCACCCGGCCGCCGGAGGGGGTGTAGCGGATGCCGTTATCCACCAGGTGGCTCCAGAGGGCCCGGATGTGGTCGGGATTGGCCCGTACTCTGGGAGAATCCCGCACGTCTACCTCCAGCGTGACCCCCTGCCGGTCGGCGCGGGCTTTCAGGGAAGCCAGGACACCCTCCAGGACCTCCGCCAGCGAGACGGTCTCCGCCCGGCTGAAGCCGATTCGTTCCTTCAGATAGGCCAGGAGCAGCAGGTCATCCAGGGTCGCCAGCAACTCCCCGGCCCGCTGTTCGGCCCGCTCCAGGAGTTCCGGCTGTTCTTCGGGGGGGATGTAGCCCTTGCGGATCAACTGGATGGAGTTCTGCAGGACGGCGACGGGGGCGCGCAGGATGTGGACGAGGGTGAGCATAAAGCGGCCCTCCACGGCCTCCAGTTTCTGGAGTTCCGCCTTGGCGCGAGTCAGTTCCCGCGCCTCTTCTTCCAGTGCCCGCACCCGCTCCGCCTCGCGCCGCAGGGTTCGGCGTTCCAGTTCCCGCTGGATGAACTGGAGCAGGAGTTCGGCGGTGAAGGGCTTGGCGACGAAGTCCTGGGCCCCCTCGCGGATGGCCTGGACGGCCAGTTCCACCGTGGCGTAGCCGGTGATGATGATACAGATGAGGTCGGGGTCTATCAGGCGAACCTGTCGGAGCACCTCCAGGCCGCTCATTCCGGGCATCATGATGTCCAGGAGCAAGATATCGTAGCGGTTTTCCCGGAGTTTGCGCAGGCCGATGGGGCCGTTTTCGGCCGTATCTACCAGAAACCCCTGCGGGGCCAGCACCCTTCGGCAGCCCTCGCGGATGCCGACCTCGTCGTCTATGACCAGAATGCGGACAGGTTGATCCATAGTCGTTCCCCGTGAAAGGTCCCCCGGCGATGAGGGACGGGAGTTCATTCGGCCGTCTGGGCGCCGGTTATCTGTTTCAAAACCGCCGCAAAGGTCTCGTACGCCGAACGGCCGTACAGGCAGAAAACGACCCGTTCCAGTCCGGTTTGCCCCTGGAGATACACGATGGCGGTGCGCAGCATCACCTCCGCGGCCTCCTCCATCGGGTATCCGAAGATGCCGGTGCTGATGGCGGGCAGGGCGATGGACTTCAGGCCGTGGTCGTCGGCCATTTTCAGCGCGGAACGCACCGCCGAGGCCAGCAGTTCCGCCGAACGGGGCGTCCCGTCGTATATGGGACCGACGGCATGGATGACGTAGTGGGCCTTCAGATTGCCCCCCGACGTGATAGCCGCGGAGCCGGTGGGCACCAGGCCGTGCCGACGGACCCACTCGTCGCTTTCCCGCTGGATGACGGGGCCACCCTTGCGCGCGATCGCTCCGGCCACGCCACCCCCATGGGCCAGGTACTCGTTGGCCGCGTTCACGATGGCGTCCGTTCCCATCTCGGTGATGTCGCCTTCTACCAGTTCCAGAACGGTGTTCCCTATCCGTGCCTTCATATGCTTACCTCCCTGCTGTAGTGTACCCGAATTTGTCCCAATGGGCAAATATCCCGCGTGAACGGGGTTTGTGTAGCAAATCCCTTTCGGGTAGCAGCGTGCCCGTGAAAGGGAAAAGTGGGGTTTGTGGGGGCGGCTTCGCCGCCCCCACAAACCCCACACCCCACCTCTTTCCCATGCGGGGCGAATTGCTGCACAAGCCCTGAACTCTCCGCAGGCAGCGAATATTGGGATAAATTTAACGATATTCTGGCGATATACTTCTTGACACGGCCCGGCGCGCGGGGGTATAATAGCGCAAGCAACAGAACATTTGTTCTAATTCACATGGGCAGCATGCCCGACGCTTCGCTTTGACCGGAAGATTCACTCCTGCATGCCGTCCGAAGGAGGGTCCGATGCGCCGAATGCTGGAATACCAGGCCGACCGCATTGAGGCGGTCCTGGCCCAACACAAAAT
>CAKZOY010000066.1 GCA_937138275.1 uncultured Chloroflexota bacterium | reverse complement strand
AAATCGCCCATTTTGCGCCGCCAAGGCGATAGCCCGTTGGCTTTTGCCCTGCCAGCGGCCTTTTCAAAGGGCACAGCTACCAATTTTTGTTTTATAACTTAAAATTTGCCATTGTCAATTTAGGGAGGTCAGTATGTCGGAATACCAGGGAGTGCTTCACCGTTACGGTCATCTGCTCCATCTCCCCCCGCACACCCGGCCGGTGACTTTGCTGGAGGGAAATACCCCGCTGATTCCCGTCCTCCGCCTGGCGGAGCATCTGGGAGGAGGGTTTGAGTTGTACGTCAAGTACGAAGGGCTCAATCCCACTGGCTCTTTCAAAGACCGGGGGATGACGGCAGCCATCAGCGAGGCGGTGGGGCGGGGAGCGCGGGCGGTGATCTGCGCCTCCACCGGCAACACGGCGGCGTCGGCGGCTGCCTACGCCGCGCGCGCCGGCCTCCGCCCGATCGTCCTCATCCCGCAGGGCAAAGTCGCAGCCGGGAAACTGGCGGGCGCTGTGGCATATGGTGCCCTGGTCATCCAGGTAGAAGGGTCCTTTGACGACGCCCTGCAAATGGTTGTGGAAATCTCCGAAAAGCACCCCATCTGTCTGGTCAATTCGCTGAACCCTTACCGGATTGAGGGGCAGAAGACGGCCGCCTTTGAAATCTGCGACCGTCTGGGCGCGGCGCCGGATTGGCTCTGCCTGCCGGTGGGCAATGCGGGAAACATTACTGCCTACTGGGCCGGGTTCCGTCAGTATGACTTCCTGCGCGGCATCGGCCTGCCCCGCCTGCTGGGGGTACAGGCGGCAGGCGCAGCGCCGCTGGTCCTGGGCCATCCGGTGGACCACCCGGAGACCATCGCCACCGCTATCCGCATCGGCCGACCGGCGCGCGGGGAGCAGGCGCTTCAGGCCGCTGAGGAGTCCGGGGGACGGATCATCGCCGTCACTGATGAGGAGATTCTGACGATGCAGCGCCAGTTGGCCGCTCTAGAGGGCATCTGGGTGGAGCCAGCCTCGGCGGCGGGCCTGGCGGGGCTGGCCCACGAGATCGCCGCAGGGCGATTAAACGTCCGGGGCCGGCGCGTCGTCGCCGTCTGCACAGGCCACGGCCTGAAGGACCCCGATATCATCACCGGGCAGATCGGGAGTCCGCTGGTGATTTCGCCCCGCGTGGAAATTCTGGAGGGGGTCCTGTTCCAATGAAGGCCGTCCGCGTGCGCGTACCTGCTACTACGGCCAATCTGGGGCCGGGCTTTGATACCATCGGGATGGCGTTGAACCTGTGGAACGAGGCCGTCTTTGTCCAGACAGGCGATGGATGCATATCCGTCCAGGTGTGCGGCGAGGGGGCGGATTCGTTGCCCACCGATGGGCAAAATCTTGTCGCGAAGGCGGCACTCCAACTCTACGCTCTGGTGGGGGAGAAACCGGAAGGGTTTCGGGTACACTGCATCAACCGGATTCCCCTGGCGTCCGGCCTGGGCTCCAGTTCCGCGGCCATGCTCACGGGCCTCCTGGGAGCGAATGCTTTGCTGGGGGAACCCCTCTCGCCGGAGGAATTGCTGGCGCTATCGGTGCGCGCCGAAGGGCACCCCGACAACATCGCACCGGCAATGCTGGGAGGGCTGGTAACGGCCATTCTTAAAGGAGATCGGGTCATCTTTCGGAAACTACGGGTCAAACTCCTGGCGGTGACCGTCGTCTTTCCGAACTTTCCGTTTCCCACCCGCTTGGCGCGTGCGATTCTGCCGACCCACATCCCCCGCCAGGACGCCATCTATAACCTGGGGCGCGTCCCGCTGGTGTTGAAGGCTCTGGAGGAGGGCGACCTGGACCTGCTGGGCGAGGTGATGGACGACGCGCTGCACCAGCCCTATCGGTTGCCGTTGATTCCCGGCGCCGAGGCGGCGATGGAGGCAGCCCGGCAGGCAGGGGCGGCGGCGGTGGCCCTTTCGGGCGCCGGGCCGAGCCTCATCGCGTTCTCCGCGCACCCCTGCCCAGCCATCGGCTACGCTATGCAGCGGGCTTTTCAGGAAGCGGGCCTGGCGGCGCGCGTGTTTCATCTGCGCATCAGCCGACAGGGAGCGACGGTGCAACGGGATGAGCGACCGGTGACGGAGAAATGGGAACGGACATCCCTCGCGAAGGCGTATGCGTCAATTTAAAGATTCCAGCGACCGAAATCGCTCCTGGAGGCCTTCGGCGGTTTGTAAAGGTTTTGGCGCTGGCGGCCTTCGGCTGCCAGCGCCAAAACCTCTATTTTTCTCCCCCTTCTCCCCCGCCGCGGCGGGGGAGAAGGGGGCCAGGGGGATGAGGGGGCGCTAATACCCGCCAACAAACCCGCCCCGGAGCGTAGCGGAGTAGGGGCGACTTTCAAAGTCGCCCCTACCGGAGGGTTCCAGCCTCCGGCTAACGGCCCTTTTGCCCTTCTCGCCGCCTTAAGTTTGCGCTTGGGGACCTTATTGCCCGACTAATTGCTCAGGGTTCAACCAGTGATCATTGCGGATTGGGACAGGTGTGGTAAAATCTATCCTGATGAATAAAAACGACGGTCGCTCTTCCGAACCCGTTGCCCGCTACCTCCACGTCACCGGTGTGGTCCAGGGGGTGGGATTTCGTCCCTTTGTCTACAACCTCGCCACCCGCCTGGGCCTTTCCGGCTGGGTGCTGAACAGTTCCTCCGGGGTGGAGATTGAGGTCGCCGGTCTGCCGGAGGTGGTGGAAGAGTTCGTCCGGCGGCTTCAGGAAGAGGCCCCCCCGCTGGCCCGCATTGAACGCGTCCGGGTGGAACCGAGACCCCTCTCTGGTCCTCCGTCCGCCTCGTTCCGCATCCTCCATTCCGAAGCCCGTCCGGGCGAGTTCCAGCCCATCTCCCCCGACGTCGCCATCTGCGGCGACTGCCTGCGGGAACTCTTTGACCCGCGGGACCGGCGGTATCGCTACCCGTTCATTAACTGCACCAACTGCGGCCCCCGGTTCACCATCATTCGGGATATCCCCTACGACCGGCCCAATACGACGATGGCCCCCTTCGTGATGTGCCCGGATTGCCAGGCGGAGTACGACGATCCCGCCAACCGCCGGTTTCACGCCCAGCCCAACGCCTGTCCGGTCTGTGGGCCGCAGGTGGAGTTCCGACCGTCCCCCACCGCCCCGGCCGTCTACGGCGAAGAGGCGATCCAGGCCGTGCGGGCGGCGCTGCGGGCGGGGGCGATCGTCGCCGTTAAGGGGCTGGGGGGCTTCCATCTGGCCTGCGACGCCACGCGCGATGAGCCGGTGGCGCGGTTGCGGGAGCGGAAAGGGCGGGTGGATAAACCGTTTGCCATCATGTCCTTTGACCTGGCGGCGGTGGAGCGTTATTGCGAGGTGGACGATGCGGAGCGGGCCCTGCTGACGTCCCGCCAGCGGCCCATTGTCCTCCTGCGACGTAAGCCCGATGCGCCAATTTCCTCGCTGGTAGCACCGAATAATCGCTACCTGGGGGTGATGCTCCCGTACACGCCTCTTCACTACCTGCTCCTGGAGCCCGCCGACGACTTTCCGGTCGCGCTGGTGATGACCTCCGGCAACTACTCCGAAGAGCCCATCGTCACCGATAACGACGAGGCGCTGGAGCGACTGGCGCGCCTCGCCGATGCCTTCCTTCTCCACAACCGGGACATCTATGCCCGCTGCGACGACAGTGTCACCCGTATTTTCGCCGGGGCGGAACTCCCCATCCGGCGCTCCCGCGGCTACGCGCCGTACCCCGTCCATCTGCCCTTCCCCGTCCGGCCGGTGCTGGCGGTGGGGGCGGAACTGAAGAACACCTTCTGCCTGACCCGTGAACGGTACGCCTTTCTGAGCCAGCACATCGGCGATATGGAGAACTATGAGACGCTGCGGTTTTTTGAGCAGATGGTGGAGCAACTGGAGCGCACCTTCCGCGTGGTGCCGGAGGCCATCGTCCACGATATGCATCCGGGCTACCTGAGCACCCGGTACGCCCGGGAGCAGGCGACGCGGAAGGGGCTGCCGCTGGTCGCTGTCCAGCACCACCACGCCCACATCGCCGCGTGTATGGCCGAAAACGGGCTGACGGGGGAAAAGCCCGTCATCGGGGTGGCGTTTGACGGCACCGGCTACGGGAGCGACGGCGCCATCTGGGGCGGGGAGTTTCTTATTGCGGACTACGCGTCGTTCCGGCGGGCGGCCCATCTCCGGTACATGCCGCTGCCGGGCGGGGACGCGGCCATCCGGCGGCCCTGCCGGGTCGCCCTGGCCTATCTCTGGGCGGCGGGAATCCCGTGGGACGAATCGCTCCCGCCCGTTGCGGCCGCGCCTGCGGCCGAGCGGGCCGTCCTGGAACGACAACTCCAGCGGGGCCTGCAGACCGTCCCCACATCCAGCATGGGCCGTCTTTTTGACGCGGTGGCATCCCTGGCGGGGGTGCGGCAGACGGTCAACTACGAGGCGCAGGCGGCGATAGAACTGGAGATGCTGGTGGACGGGGAGGTGGAGGAGGCATACGCTTTCGGAATTGGGGAGGAAGTGGACCCCGCGCCGGTGATTCGGGCTGTCGTTGCCGATGTGCGGGCGGAGGTGCCCGCGCCGATCATCGCGGCCCGCTTCCACAACGGTGTGGCGCGGATGGTGCGGGACGTCTGCCTGCGCCTGCGCGCGGAAACAGGACTCTCCGCGGTGGCCCTCTCCGGGGGCGTCTTTCAGAACATCACTCTGATGAGGAAAACGGTGCCCCTTCTGGAGGAGGCCGGTTTCACCGTCTACGTCCACCGCCTGGTCCCGCCCAACGACGCGGGCATCGCGCTGGGGCAGGCGGTGGTGGGTAAAACGTAAAAAGTAAAACGTAAAACGTAAGTGGAGGGAAAACGCGGGCTGGCCCATTTACGTTTTACGCATTACGCTTTACGCATCACGTTTTACGCATTACGTATTCCGTCGCTCACGGAGGAGAAGAATGGACTCAACCCTTGTACTGATTGTTCTCATCGTCGGTATGCTGGGCTTTATGTTCTGGAGCCAGTGGCGGGCGCGGCGGCGGTATCAGGAGCGCCTGGATCAACTCCAGGTCGGTGACGAGGTGATGACCATCGGGGGCATCTACGGCAGACTGACCTCGCTGGACCGGGACGCGGGCCTGGCCCTGCTGGAGATCGCCCCCGGGGTGGAAATCCGCCTGAATATGGGGGCCATCAGCCGCCGGGTGGGGCCAGCGGGCGACTGAGCGGTAGGGTGGGGGACCGTACTATAACCGTTGCCCTCGGCGCTCCTTCTTCTGGGGGAGAGGGTGAGGTTTCATCCTGCGCGGTTGTCGGGGTTGCGTCCACGCAGGCGGACGCCCGGCAGCAGGCCCCGGAGGGACGATTCAATCGCGGGAGGGCAAATCACCTCCGTATTGCTTTTGAGGTCAAGGGAATGGAGGAACGCATCCGGGAACTGGAGGAATTGGGGCTGCGCCTGGTCCAGCGGGGAGAGTATACTGGCGGGCGCTACGCCTACCTGGACGGTCAGCGGCCCTTCGGGGCGGTGATAGAACTTCTGGAAAATGACTGATGAGGTGATTTATGCGGTATCGCACGTTCGGACGCACTGGCTGGGAAGTCTCCGAGATCGGCCTGGGCACCTGGCAATTGGGCGGGGATTGGGGAAAGGTGGACGAGGAGACCGCGATGGCGACCCTCCATCGGGCTCTGGACCTGGGGATCAATTTTCTGGACACCGCGGATGTCTACGGAGACGGGCTGAGCGAACAGCGCATCGGGCGCCTGCGCCGGGAACGGTCCGATCATTTCTACGTGGCAACGAAGGCGGGGCGGCGTCTTCATCCCCACACCGCCGATGGGTACAACAGGGAGAACCTGACCCGCTTCGTGGAACGCAGCCTGCGCAACCTGGGGGTGGAGTCCCTGGACCTGCTGCAACTCCACTGCCCGCCCACCGAGGTGTACTACCGCCCGGAGGTCTTCCAGGTGCTGGACGACCTGAAGCAGCAGGGCAAGATTCAGCACTATGGGGTCAGCGTGGAGAAGGTGGAAGAAGCGCTGAAGGCGATAGAGTACCCCGGCGTGGAGAGCGTCCAGATTATCTTTAATATTTTCCGCCAGCGGCCAACGGAACTGTTTTTCCGCGAGGCGAAGCGTCGGAATGCGGCGGTCATCGTCCGGGTGCCGCTTGCCAGTGGACTGCTGAGCGGCAAAATCACCCGGGAGACCGTTTTCTCCCCCGATGACCACCGCCACTACAACCGGGAGGGTCAGGCGTTTGACGTCGGAGAGACGTTCGCGGGGGTGCCTTTTGAGGTCGGGCTGGAGGCTGTGGAGGCTCTGCGGCCGCTGGTACCTTCCGGGATGACGATGGCCCAGTTTGCTCTGCGCTGGATTCTGATGTTTGACGAAGTGTCGGTGGTCATTCCCGGGGCCAAGAACCCGCGCCAGGTGGAAGATAATGCCCGCGCGTCGGGCCTGCCTTCGCTGACTCCCGAACAGATGGCCCGGGTGCGGGAAATCTACGATGGCCACATCCGGCCCCATGTCCACCACCGCTGGTAGCGGTTCTCCCCGGCCCCTGCTGGTCATCGTCGGGCCGACGGCTGTGGGGAAGACGGCCCTCTCGCTGTATCTGGCCGAGCATCTCTCCGGGGAAATCGTCTCCGCCGACTCGCGCCTCTTCTACCGGGGGATGGACATCGGCACAGCCAAGCCGACCCCCGAGGAGCGGGCCCGGATTCCCCACCATCTGATAGACATTGCCGATCCCGACGAGACGGTGGGGCTGGCGATGTTTTTGCGCCTGGCCCGCGCGGCCATCGCCGACATCCACGCCCGCGGCCGATTGCCCGTCGCTGTCGGAGGGACGGGGCAGTACGTGCGGGCACTGGTGGAGGGCTGGACGCCCCCCGCCGTTCCCCCCGACCCCGCCCTGCGGGCCGAACTGGAGGAGCAGGCCCGCCGGGAAGGCCCCCAGACGCTTTACTCCCGCCTGGTGGCGCTGGACCCCGACGCGGCCGCCCGTATAGACCCCCGCAACGTCCGCCGCGTGGTGCGGGCGCTGGAGGTGGCCCTGCGTGCCGGCTCTGCCGAACGGGGCCGGACCCCCCCGCCGTATGCGATCCTCCAGATCGGTCTGACGATGGACCGCGCTGCCCTCTACGCCCGCGCCGATGCTCGCCTGGAGGAGATGGTTCGGGCAGGACTGGTGGAGGAGATTCGGGGCTTGCTGGAGAAAGGGTACGGTTGGGACCTTCCGGCGATGTCGGCGCTGGGGTACATTCAGTTCCGCCCGTATTTTGAGGGAAGGGCGACGCTGGAGGAGGTGCTGGCTCAAATTCGGCGGGATACCCGGCGGTTCATCCGCCACCAGTACAACTGGTTCCGCCTGAGCGACCCCCGGATTTGCTGGTTTGACGGGGCGCGCACATCCCCGGAGGAGATTCTGGCTTCAGTGCAGGACTGGTTAGGCGAGGGGGGCCTCTCTATCCCATATGCGTCAACACAGACCGTTCCCCTGCGGGGACGGTAAAAACGGTCGGCGAAGGCCGAGCGTCGGCCGAAGGCCCTCCAGGGGCGACTTTCAGAATCTTCAATTGACGCATATGCCGCTCTATCCCCTCCGCCTGAATTGACGATTTTTACAAGGAGATACTCATGGAAGAGGTCTACCGCAAACTGGCCCGTCGTCTGGATTCTATCCCTAACGGCTTCCCGGCGACGGAGAGCGGCGTGGAGTTACGGCTCCTAGCGAAACTCTTCACGCCGGAAGAAGCGGCGCTGGCTGCCGAACTGCGCCTGCTCTACGAGTCCGCCGAGGCCATCGCCGCGCGCGTGGGGATGGAACCGCAGGAGGCATACCGGACACTGAAGGGGATGGCGCGCAAGGGGCTGATCCGCGCCCGTCGGGGGGAGGGCGGTCTGGTTTTCGCCCTGTTGCCCTTCGTCGTCGGCATCTACGAGGAGCAACTGCGCCGGATGGACGCCGAATTGGCCGCGCTGGCCGAAGCGTACTTCCGGGAGATCGGCGGTCGCACCATTCTGGACTCCTCGCCGCCCATCCACCGGGTCATCCCCGTCCAGGAAGCCGTCCCGACCGACCTGGAGGTCTTCCCCTACGAGCAGGCCGCAGCCATTGTGGAGAGCGCCCGTTCCTGGGGGGTACGGGATTGCATCTGCCGCGTCCAGCAGCGCCTGATCGGCAAAGGGTGCGATGCTCCCCTGGAAGTCTGCCTGATCCTGGCTCCCGTGGAGAACGCCTTTGACCACGACGAGGTCACCCGTCCCATTAGCAAAGAAGAGGCGCTCCAGGTGCTGAAGCGGGCGGAGGACGCGGGGCTGGTGCATACGACGGGGAATTTCCGGGACCGGCACTATTATATCTGTAACTGCTGTACCTGCTGCTGTGCCGTCCTGCGCGGGCTGACGGAGTTCGCCGTCCCCACTGCGGTGGCTCATTCCGGTTTCCGCTCCGCGGTGGACCCGGACGTCTGCCTGGGGTGCGGGGTATGCACGGAGCATTGCCCGTTTGGGGCTCTTTCCGTGCTGGAGGACGTGGCGGTGGTGGATGCGGGCCGTTGCCTGGGGTGCGGGTTGTGTGTGCCCACCTGCCCGGCCGGGGCCCTTCGCCTGGAGCGGCGCCCGTCCGAAGAAGTCCTCCTGCTCCCGACCAACATCCAGGAGTGGATGCTGCTGCGGGCCCAGGCGCGCGGGCTGCGGATAGAAGACGTCATCTGAGCGGGCAGCCGTTCCCCAGACTGTCCCGGTACGCCTCCAGCGTGCGGTGGGCGGTCTCCTCCCAAGAGAACCGGCGGGCCTGCTCCAGCGCGCGTCGGCGCATTTCGGCGCGGAAGGCGTCATCCTGCACCAGTTGCAGGAGCGCGCCGGCCATTCCTTCGGCGTCGTCGGGAGGGAGGAGTATCCCGGCAGAGCCGACCACCTCCGGGATAGAAGAGGCATTGCTGGCGACCACCGGCACTCCACAGGCCATCGCCTCCAGCACCGGCAGGCCGAACCCCTCGTAGCGGGACGGGTAGATGAAGGCCGCCGCGCCCCGATAGATGGCGGGCTTATCGTCCTCCTGGACCGGGCCGATCATCCGCACCCACTCCGGAGAGAGCCCCAGTTCCTGGGCCTGTCGGCGCGGGTCGGGCGCAAAGGGCGTGTCGCGCGCGGGCAACCGTCCCGCCAGAACCACCGGGCAATCCTCCCCCAGCACCGGCCCCAGCCATCCGCAGACCTGAAGGGCTGTCTCTACGTTCTTGCGAACGTCAAAACCGCCCAGGTAGAGGATGTACTGGCGGGGCAGGCCGTAGCGGGCCCGAACGGCGGCATCCTCCGGTTCCGGTTTCGGCCGGAAACGGGCATCCACAGCCAGCGGCACTACCCGCACCCGCTCCGGGGGGAGGCCCAGAAAGGTCAACACGTCCTGGCGGGAGGCCTCCGAATCGGTGAGGATGAGGGTTGCATAGGCCGCCGTCGCACTCACCAGCGCGGTGTAGAGCCGAACCAGTGGCCCGCCCCGATAGGCCCGTAGCCGGAGCGGGATCAGGTCGTGGATGGTGACCACGGTGGGGACGGTAGGGGCCACAGGGGGAGCCCAGTACGGCACATGGGCGACATCCGCCCCAATACGGCGCGCCCGGCGGGGGAAGGTGACCTGCTCAAAGAGGACTTTGCCCAGGTTCCCCGTCGGTGGAGGGTGAATGGGGGTAATCTCCAGCGACGGGTCCACCGCGGTCAAATGCTCGGCGAGGCGACGGGTGTACTGCCCGCTCCCCGTCTCCGGCCGGTTCCAGAACCAGGCGTTGAGTGCGACGCGCATGGGTTTTTGTGGGACAATGGTACCGGGTACCCCGTGGCTTCAGGCCGGTCCGTGACCGGCGCTCAGCGGTCGCGGGCCAGCCGGGTGTTCTATTTCAGTTTCTCCTCGCCGCCGAAGGGCCGGTAGGGGCTCAGTTGCTCCAGAATTTCCTGCTCCTCCGGGCTGAGAGCGTTCTGCACCATGTGGGTCAGGAGGACGCCGACTCCCGGCCCCAGCATGTACCCCTGCCCGCACATCCCCACGGCATAGATGTACCCCTCCAGTTCCCGCGCCCAGCCGATGATGGGAAAGCCATCGGGCGTCATCGGATAGAGGCCCCGCCAGGTGCGGCGCACCTTGATGTTCGCCAGTTTGGGCATAAGGTCCACCATCCGGCGGGCGATCATCGGCAGGAAGACGGAGGTCTCCCGGCGGTCAGTGCCGATAATGGGCGGCTCCGGGGTGATGCAGAAGACGATGGGGCCGGGCTTGTGCTGGTAGAAGTAGTAGTTCTTGGAGCCCTCGGCGGGGCGGATGTCCACCACCATCGGCTCCAGGAAGCGAGCGACCGGCTCGGTAATGCCCGCTTCGTGGCAATCCGGCACCACGGGCACGTCCAGGCCAGCCATCTGGGCCACCGCGCGCGCCCAGGGGCCCGCCGCGTTGATCACCACTTCCGTGGCATAGCCGCCGCGGTCGGTGCGCACGCCGACCACCCGCCCTCGGCGGCGGATGACCCCGGTGACCCGTTCCCGGAAGTGGAACTCCGCGCCCCGCTCCCGCGCCCGTTTGTAGAACGCGTGCGCGGTCAGCAGTGGGGAGGCCGAACCGTCCCCCGGCGAGTACGTCCCGCCGATCAGCCCTTCCGGATTCAGGTCGGGGATCACCTGGAAGAGGTCGTCCCGGTCCAGCCAGCGGATGTTCAGCCCGTAGGAATGCTGGATTTTCAGCAGGTTTTTGAGGATTTGCTCCTCCTGCTCCCGGTAGGCCACAAAGGAGTATCCGCCCTGATACCACTCTATATTGTCGCCGTAGGTCTCCTCCCAGGTGGAGAAGATTTCTATGGATTTGAGGCAGAGGCGGATTTTGGCCGGGTCGGAGTGGGTGGCACGGATGCCGCCGATGGCGGCCTTGTTGGAGCCCTGGCCCGGGCTGGCGAACTGGTCAATAACCAGGACCTTCAAACCGGCATCGGCCATAAAAAAGGCGGTGGGCAGGCCGATGCTCCCTGCGCCGACAATCACCACATCGTAGGTCTGGGTGGTCATAGCAGGCCTCCTGGGTGTAGAGGGAAAGTCTGCGGGCGGCGCAGATACCGCGCACAGACGGGTTCTTTAAGGGACCGTTCCGCCGCAGGAGGCGTAGTTGGCGTAGTGCTCCTCCTCCGTGCGGGCGAACAGGTGACTTCCGTCCTGCTTGTGGCAGTCGGCAATAAAGTAGAAGTAGTCGGTATCGGCTGGAAAGGCGACGGCCTGAATGGAAGCCAGGCCCGGGCTGCAGATCGGGCCCGGCGGCAGACCGGCGTAGCGGTAGGTATTGTACGGGTGGTCTATGTCCGCCAGACTGGTGATGCCCAGTTCGTCAAAATAGAGCCTCCGCCACCACTTTCCGGAGTTTTCGTCGTAGCCCAGGGCGTACTGGACGGTGGGGTCGGCGTTCAGAAGCCACCCGGCATTCAGCCGGTTCAGGAAGACGCTGGCGATGATGGGCCGTTCCTCCGGGATCACCGCCTCCCGTTCCACGATGGAGGCCAGAGTGACCATCTGGTAGACGGTGAGGCCCTGATTGGCGGCAGCCAGGCGCATCTCCTCGGTCACCCGCGCGTCAAACGTGGATAGCATCCGCGCCACCACATCATAGGCCGTCACCTCCTCGGGAAGGCGATATGTCTCCGGGAAGAGGAACCCTTCCAGCGTGGCGTCGGAGGGAAGACCGGTCAGGAAACCGTAGTTCTTCAGGTTGGTCTCCTTCCAGCCTGTGGTGACCAGGGCGATGAAATCCGCTTCGGAGATGCCCGTTTGGTTGGCGACGACGGAGGCGACTTCCTCCAGACGCAGGCCTTCGCGAACGGTGAGCACCCGTTCGGGCCGCCGGCCGGTCTGCAGCGCTTCGGCAATCTCGGGGATGGTCATCGTCTTGCGGAGGGTATAAGTGCCCGCCTCCAGGCCGGCATCCATCCCCTTGTACTGCAGGTATCGGCGAAACAGTTCGGCGTTGGAGATGAGGCCGGCCTCGTAGAGCCGCTGGGCCACCTGGGCCGCGGTCTCCCCCGGCTGGACGACGAAGGTGACCGGCGTGTCGTCGGTGCCTGCCGGTCTCTTCAACTCCTCGGCATGCATCTGGATGTAGGTCTCCAGCGCGACCTCTCTGGGGGAGCCCAGGCCGCCGATACTGCAAAAGGAAAGGCTCAGCCCCCCGGTTTGTCGGAACGTCCACACCCCGCCGCCGACGATCACCGCGATGGAGGTCAGAGCCAGCAGAAAAGCGACAGTGCGTCCGGTCTGGTTCGTTCGTTTTTTTCTCATCGTTACTCAGTAACAGGTTGAGGTATCCGCCCGACATCCACGGAGATGGCAGTCAGCGGCAGAGATTCCGCCTCCAGACGGTTCAGGGCAACAAAATGGCTGGCGTGTTGAATATCAATGCCGACTAGATAGCCTTCGGCGTCAAAGTCCAGCACCACCCCGGGCGCAACTTCGCGCGAGTCCACGCTGGGTCTCTCCGAAAGATCAATGTAAAGAGAATCCGTTTCGGGGTAGTAATAAAATTTCATAGCACATCCTCCTAAACTCGGAGAGAAGAATTGGGATTTGCAGGTGGCAGCTTGCCTTTCCCAAATCTCTCTCCCCTTCGGCCTAAAGTTTAAAGTCCCGATCGGCAAATGCGTTATGGACAGTCTCTCCGTCTTCCAGCGTCACCACCCGAAGATATTTGCCGAGTTCAGGGATGAAAACCCAATAACGGACACGGCCATCCGGTTGTGTCTCCCGCAGGACTGCTTCCCGCAGCGCTCGCTCACACCACTCCGGCGGATATAGGGACGCTTACGCAGTACCTGTTCTTCAAAGTACCTCGTCGTTTTCATCCCCACCCTTCGTATCCCTCCGCGCCTCCAGAAAATCTTGCAGGATCACCGCCGCAGCGACGGCGTCCACATCCCCGCGTCGTCGCTTACTGGGGGGGCGGACGGTCTCCAGAATCACCTCGGCGGTCGTCGTCGTGTACCGCTCATCCCATAACTCCACGGGCACCGGGAGGGCCTCTGCCAGCGCCCGCGCGTAGTCTTCCACCCAGCGCGCCTGAGGACCGACCTCCCCGCGCAGGGTCAGCGGCCGCCCGACGACCACCTGCTCCGCCCCGTGCTCGGCCACCAGCGCGGCGATGGCGGCGAAGTCCTCTGCCCGGGAGCGCCGCGGGATGACTCCTAACGGTCGGGCGATCGTCCCGCTGGGATCGCTGACCGCCACTCCGATCCGCCGTTCCCCCAAATCCAGCGCCAGTATCCGCATAGGATTCGTGATTCGTGACTGCGATATGCGATACGCGAT
>CAKZOY010000065.1 GCA_937138275.1 uncultured Chloroflexota bacterium | reverse complement strand
TGCCCAGAATCACTACTCACCGGAGTGACTGCCGGCTCGTGGTATCCAGGACGCTATTTTCATGCTTTATGGTGCCCCTGGGGGCATGTTAAACTGCGGTGAAAGGGAGACGCTCAACCGACCGCTTCAGTTTGCGCCTTTGCCCCCAACTCCTCTCAAACATCGGCCCAAATCTTTTTGCCTTCCCGAGACCCCGTGTCCGGCAGGTTGCGAGAATCGGCTTTCGGGAGGATAATTGGGAAAGCGCGCGGGCAACCGCATATCGGATTTCAGGAGCACACGTATGGTAGATGAACGCATTGCCGAGGAGATCCGTCGCCATCTGGATTCGGAAGGGATGCTGTCCTGTGCGGCGGCGTTCCGGATCGCAGAGGAACTGGATGTGGAGCCGCTGGCTGTGGGGCAGACGGCCGATGAAATGGGGGTTCGCCTGAACCGTTGCCAGTTGGGGCTTTTCGGCTACGGGCCGAAAGCGGAGGGCAGGCATAAAATCGTGCAGCCTGCCGAAGTGGTGGAACCGGAACTGGCTCAGGCGATTCACGACCGCCTGCAGGAGGGCCGTCTGGCCTGCCTGGCAGCATGGGAGATCGCTGCGGAGATGGACATCCCCAAAACGGCCGTCTCTGCGGCGGCGGAAGCGCTGGAGATCCGGATCGCCCGTTGCCAGTTGGGCGCGTTTTGAACTTCCGGCAGGCCGCAAGCCTGCCGGAAGTAGCCTGAAACCTGGTGGCGCGTCCCTCTTCGGGAAAACTTTTAACGGCTGATCTGCTGGAGCGTTCGGCTCAGGATTTCTTCCTGCTCGTCCTGGCGTCGTTTGCGGCTGGAGCGGACCGCGGGGACTTCTTTCCCCTGCCGACGGGCCTCCTCCATCGCCCGGCGGAAGGCCAGTTCTATTGGGCTGGGAAGGGATTCATCCTGCTCCAGGACGGGCATCTCTGACTCGGCGATGGTCAGGTCTATTCGCTTCTTGCGTCGGTCCAGTTGCAGGATGCGGACCTCAATCTCGTCTCCTACCCGGTAGGCATCCGGGCGGTTGAAGGCTCCCATTTCCCGCGCGTGGAGCAGCCCGGGCCGTTCAGCACCGATGTCCACAAACAGCCCGTACCGCTCTACGCGCACCACCCGGCCGGTGTAGGTCTGCCCCTCCGCTAATTCTTTCCACCCCACGTCCACGGGCTTCACCAGCGTCAGCGCGACGCGGCCCTGCTGGGGGTCCACCTGCGTGACCCAAACGGTGACTTTCTGGCCTTCTTTCAGCACATCGGCGACCCGGCTGACCGGTTTGGTGCTCAGTTGAGAAATGTGGATCAGCCCGTCCCGTTCCATACCGATATCTACGAATGCTCCGTACAGTTCTATTTTGCGGACGACGCCTTCCAGTTGCATCTTGGGACGAAGTTCAGCAATGGATGTTGGTTGGGGTTCTGTGCTCGTCATCTCCATGGACATTCCCTAATATACAAGGTTTTGCCCGGTCTCCTGGACCGGGCAGGTGTATTATAAAACGATATACCGAATCTGTCAAGCGGACGGTTTCATATAGTCATTATTGACCTTCCCATTGCCAAAGGAACCCTTTTAGCCGCTTCTTATGTAACCGGGCAAATTATCCCGGCAATAG
>CAKZOY010000064.1 GCA_937138275.1 uncultured Chloroflexota bacterium | reverse complement strand
GGCGGGAGCAGCCGACGGTTTCTCCTCTTCCGTCCCCAGTTCTATCTCCTCTTCCCGCTCCATATCGCGCAGGGCGGCGATCCGCGCCGCCTCCCCGGGGAGCAGGTCCCGCTCCTCCAGCGGAGGTTCTTCCCCCAGCGGCCGGACAATCATCGGCAGGGAGGCGGTCGGCTCAAACTCCACCCAGCCGATGCCGGGGAAGTAGACCTCGGGCCAGGCGTGGGCGTCCTTATCCCGGACGATGTACCCTCCTTCGCCCGGTTTGCCGGCGGCAAAGCCGACGGCGAGGCGGGCCGGGATGCCCAGAGAGCGAAGAAGGACGACCTCCGCTGAGGCGTAGTAGTTGCAGAAACCGCGGCGCAGGTCAAAGAGGAACCAGTCCAGCGGCTCCCGCCCGCGCGGGATCGGGGGGACGGTCTGGGTGTAGCGGATGTGGGTGCGCAGATAATCGGTCACGGCGACGGCGATGTCGTAGGGGGTATCCCGTCCGGCGGCGATCTCTCGGGCCAGTTCGCGCATGCGCGGGGTAATGGTGTCGGGGAGTTGCAGGTAGCGCTCGGTGACCCATTCGGGGTAGTCGGTGCCGGCCGCGCGCAACTGGGCGACGGTCACCGCGCTGAGGGCGGAGCGGGCGGTGTAGGTTGCGCCCGCAGGGAGCGACGGTATCGCTTTCAGGGCCGCCAGGTCCACCGTCCCATCGGGCCCTTCGGTCAGGTCGGCCTGCGCGGGCACATCCACCCATACCGGCTGCGGGGCAACGTAGAGGACCGAGATGGGAAACGCGGTGGTGTAGGTGAAGATGCCGGTCTGGCGCCCGTCCCAGTCCGGCAGGCGGCCGGTGCGGCCGGGGAATGTGAGGCGATCGTCGGCGGCGACGACGGGCTGGTCGGCGGGGAAAGTGGCCTGCCAGACGCCGTCGGCGTAGACGTCGTAGACGCGGGCGCGCCAGTAGGGGCGGACGCCCCCCGGCAGACCCGGGGGTACCCGGACTTTCAGGACGACCGTGTCCTTCCGCTCGCTGCCCAGGCCCAGGGCCATCTGCGGGCCGTAGTAATCCACCGTGGCGACGCCGACGCCGCCCTGAAGGGAGGCGAACAGGGGCTCCAGCCGCTCCCGTAGCGCCGTCCAGGGGCGGGAGAGGCGTTCCCAGGCCCGCCGGGCCGAAGGGACGATCTCGGCGGGAGGCGGGATGACCCAGGCCAGGACCACCAGTCCCAGAGCAACAAAAAAGGCGATCCGTGTCATATCCAGCCCCAGGAAGGGGGCCAGATAGGTACGGGCGCCCTGCCAGAGGGTCCGCTGGCGCACATAGTGAAGGCGTGCCCAGAGGAGAAGGGCGAAGAACAGGTAGAGGGCGATCAGGCCGGCGCGCGAGGGCGGGTACGGATCGTAGGCCTGGATGACCAGCATCCCGATTCCGGTGGGGATGATAATCCGCCATGGGTCGCCGCGCCGGGTCAGGGCGTAGCCCGACCAGGCCCCCAGCGCCCAGAAGAGGACGTCCATCAGCAGCAGAAATGGCAACGGGTCCAGAACGTCCTCCCGCGCGGCCAGTTGGGAGAGTGCCAGGAGCAGACGGTCGGAGAGAATCAGCAGACGGTCGTTCCATGTCAGGGTTGGGTCACTGGGGAGGGTCAGTCCCAGTTGCCAGGGGATGAAAAAGAGGCCGTAGGCGAGGGCGAAGAAGAAAGCGACGGCGGGAGAGAAGCGACTCTGGCCGAGGGCCAGGCCCGCCAGCGCGGCCAGAAAGACCAGCGTCTGGGTCTGGAGCAGATGGTCGGTCCAGCGGGTGGCTACCAGACGACCGGAAGCGAAAAAGAGGAGGAAGATGAGCAGAAACGCAGCCAGTCCGTCCCACCAGCGGGGTTGGGAGTTGGTGGATGGGGAATTGGTGGGTTGGGAATCAGTAGATTGGGGATTAGGAGATTGGGCGCTCATCCCCGTGCCTGCCAGACGAAAAGCAGGATCATCGTGATCCCCACGATGAACTGAACGGCGCCGGAGAGGAGGCATCCGACCAGCCAGCCGGTGCCAGCGCGGGCGGTTTCCTTCCAGTCTTTCCGGCGGTGGTACTCTACGAGCAGGATGCCCACGAAGGCGCCGATCAGTCCGGCGGGAAGGGCGCCGATCCCCCCGGCAATCAGTCCGACGATGAAGCCCAGGGCGCCGAGCCCCAGGCCAGCCAGCAATGCCTGCCAGGAGGCTCCACCCAGTTTGCTACCCAGGTGGCTGGCCCAGATGCTGGCGGTGATCCCGATCGCGGCCAGGATGGTCAGGGCGATAAAGGTGAGGGGGTCAATCGTGGCAAACCGTTCGGCGATGGCGTAGATGAGCGCGGCGATCCAGATCAGTTCCAGGCCAGGAAGGATGGGGATCATCACCCCGATCAGGCCCAGCGCCATCACGCCCAGCGTCAGCCAGAAGGCCCACTCCGGCAGGACCATTTCTCTCCCTTCGGATAGAGAGTGGGGGCGAGGTATGCCTCGCCCCCACTTTCCCTGTGCGTCGCATCGGGTCGGGTTCTGGTGAGCCGTGCAGGATTTGAACCTGCGGCCAAGGGCTTAAAAGGCCCCTGCTCTACCTGGCTGAGCTAACGGCCCCTTTTCGGAAAGGAGTATAACACACGAGAGGGGGTTTGTCAAACGCACAGAGAGCCGGCTTGCGCAGCAAATCCTTTTCGGGGGGGCAGCGTGCCCGCGAGAATAGGGAAAAGGGGGTTTGGCGGGGGCGGCAAAGCCGCCCCCGCCAAACCCCCACCCCACCCCTTTCCCACTGGGTAGGTTTTTTCTACGGCAATTTCCACTACCCAATCCCCACCTTGCATCCCCCACGAATTCCAGTACAATAAACCCACAATGGAAGTGATTCTCACCCACGAAAATGCCGATTTTGATGCCATCGCCTCGCTCCTGGGGGCGCAGAAACTCTTCCCCGAGGCGGTGCCCGTCCTGCCGCGCCGGATCAACCGCAACGTGCGCGCGTTTCTCTCTATCTACGGGGCGGCCTTTCCCTTCGTCCATCCAGACGACCTCCCCCGCCGCACCGTCCGGCGGGCTATTCTGGTGGATACCCAGGCGCTCAGCACCGTCCGGGGTATGCGCCCCGATACACCGGTGCAGGTCATAGACCATCACGCCCTGAACCG
>CAKZOY010000063.1 GCA_937138275.1 uncultured Chloroflexota bacterium | reverse complement strand
GCAATCTGCAATCCGCAATCTGCATTCGCAATCTGCAATTCGCATCCGCTTCCGGAGGTCTTATGCCTGCTATCCCACCGGCCATTTTGAAGAAACTGTACGTGAAAAACTCCCTGCGGCCCGAAGGGGATGGATTCGTCCTTTCGCTGCAGAACTCCATTGCTCCCGGCGTCATTCAGGGGTTCAAGGGACTGACGCTGGACGGGAAGGCGGTCCCCCTGGACCAGGTCGTCATCATTCAGCCCGACGGGGCCAGCGTCCCGGCGTCCGCCATTTCGGAGCAAAGCCCGATCCTTTTCCCCGTTGGGGCGACGGTCACCCTGAAGGTGAGCGGCACCCCGCTGGCGGCGGGGAACCACCAGATCGGCATCCGCGTGGTGGTGAAGGACATCGGGCCGTTGGAGATTCCGGTCACCGACCGGAGTGGGTGAAAGAAAGGGCGTGCGGCGGGCGGCCATTCGGCCGCCCGCCGCACGCCCGTACCGTCTCTACCCCAGGAACGAAAACCCCAGCCAGAGCGCCAGGGCCAGAAAGACCGCTGCCGTCCCCAACTTGACCGCCGCCGTCCGCTTCTGCAGGAATCGGCCCAACTGGAACGACGTGGTGCCGAAGTAGGTGAGGACGAAGACCACCGCCAGCGGCAGGACAAAGGCCAGATTGTAGAGCACCAGATAGGCCACGGCGCGGGCGCGCAAGGCGGGCACACTGAGGACGAAGATGATGGTGGGCAGATACAACTGCCCCGTACAGGCCAGTTCCAGCAGCGAGACCAGCACCCCGGTGACGAACGCCCCTGCGGCGTAGGCCGGGACGGGCCGGGGGTCACCCCCTGCGTTCTGCCGGATGACGGCGCGGGCCCGGTTGCGCAGCGCTTTGGGCAGACTCAGCCTCATCCCCTCTATCTGTCCTCGCCGCGCTTTCAGGAAGTCCAGGAAACTGAGCACCGCCAGCACCAGGCAGAAAAGCGCTGTCAACGCGTAGAGCCAGCGGCCCAGTACCGTGAGCGTATTCCCCAGCAGGTCCAGAACCTTGTAGAGTCCCAGCCCGACCGTCAGGTAGGTCAGAAAGACCCCCGCGGTGAACGCGCCGCCCACGACCAGGACCTGTCGTCCTTTATACCCCCCAGCCGCCATATAGGCGATGAAGAAGATTAAGGTAGCAAACGCGCAAGGGTTCAACCCGTCCACCAGACCTGCCAGCCCCACCGTCAGCGGGCCCAGCGCCCGGAAGCGCTCCACCAGCCCGGTAAGCCCCGTCTCCGGATTGAAATCCGCCCAGACTTTGGGGGCGCCGCTGGCAGCGTACTTCTCCATCAGCGCCTGCAGGTTCTGGGGGGTGATCTCCATCTCGCCGATCAGGGCGTCGTCGCCGATGAACAGGGCGGGGGTGCGCAGGTCCGTCCGACTGGCCCGCTCCGCCAGCCACTGGGCCAGGGCCGCGCTCTCGTAGATGTTGAACTCCTCCACGACCAGTTGGGGGTAGCGGCTACGGATGTAGCGGATATCGGCCTCGGCGCGGCTGCACTCCTGACAGCCCACCTGGTAGAAGTACGCCGCCCAGATGGGGGCCTCCGTCTCGCAGGCCGCGACGGCCTCCGGACTGCAGACTCCGATCTCCCCCGTCCCGCTCCCGGTGCCCGGACCGATCAGAGGGCCGCTGGTCAGCGCCTCTGCCAGGCCGGGGATGGGCGGGAAATTGGCACCCGACTCCGCCAGACACTGCTCCACCAGGCAGGGGAATTGCTGCCGAATCTCCTCTTCGCCGATGAGGATTTGCCCGTCCACCACCAGCGTCGGCAGGCCGCGCCGCTCGGGAGCGACCTGGAAATACTCCTCCGTCCGGATCAGCAACTCGTAGTAGGTGGGGTTGCCGATCTCCAGATAGCGGATGTCCAGTTTGTCTCCGTACTTCTCCTCCAGCGGCTTCAGGACTTCCTGTTCCACCACCTGGCAGTGGGAGCAGTCCACCGAATAAAAATACAGCACCCGGATTACCGGCCCATCCGCTTGCGCCGCCCCAACCGTCAAAAACAACAGAACCAGAGCGAACAGAACCCGATTTGCAATCTGCAATATGCAATCTGC
>CAKZOY010000062.1 GCA_937138275.1 uncultured Chloroflexota bacterium | reverse complement strand
GGATATCTTTGTGGACCTAAACGAAGCGGAGCGGGTAGGCTCAGGTCCAAATCTGAACATCGTCGCTCAGATTGACCGCTACCAGGGAGGCTTCGCGGGTGATGGCAACTGGGTTGGTTCCCGGCGCTATTTCGTGCGCCAGGATGATGACCTGACCGCCGTCCGTTCGGATATGGTGGAGGATTTGGGCGAAGTCAACATGTCCAGCGGAGACGCTCTGGTGGATTTTGTTGCCTGGGCAGTCCGAAATTATCCAGCGGACAAGTATGTGCTGATCCTCAGCGATCATGGCATGGGGTGGCCCGGAGGTTGGAGCGATGCCACTGCCAGCGGGCGCGGCGGGGAGGTGCCCCTCCAGAGAGTCCTGGGAGATCAACTCTATCTGAACGAACTGGAGCAGGCCCTGGCGGAGATTCAGGCCCGGGTCGGCGTGGACAAATTTGAACTGATCGGTATGGATGCCTGTCTGATGGGGCACATTGAGGTGATGAGCGCGCTGGCCCCGTATGCCCGCTATGCGGTGTTCTCCCAGGAAACAGAGCCCGCGCTGGGCTGGGCCTATGCGGCCTTCCTGGGCGAACTGCGCAGCAACCCCGGAATCAGCGGGGCCCAACTGGCGCAGTTGATTGTGGACAGTTACATCGTGGAGGATCAGCGCATTGTGGATGAAACGGCGCGCGCGGAACTGGTGGGGCGTGGATCGCCGCTGGGGTCTCTGTTTGGTATGACTGCGCTACCTTCAGCGGACCAGGTCGCGCGCCAGATGAGCCAGAACATCACCCTTTCCGCGGTGGACCTGCAGGCACTGCCGGAACTGATGGACGCCCTGAACGAGTTGGCTGTTGCACTGCAAGGGGTCAGCCAGCGCAATGTGGCTCAGGCTCGCTCCTATGCTCAATCCTTCACCAGCATCTTTGGTCAAAGCGTACCCCCCTCTTACATTGACCTGGGGAACTTCGCCGACCTGGTGGCGCAGGCAAGTGGTAACCGCCAGGTAGCCAGCGCTGTTGCCAAACTGAAGGCCGCGCTGCAGCGAGTGGTCATCGCAGAAAAACACGGCACACGGGTGCCGGGGGCAACAGGGGTTTCCATTTACTTTCCTAATTCGCAACTCTACGCCTCGGCGGCGGCCGGGCCGGAATCTTACACCAGCATCGCCAGTCGTTTTGCCGCCGAATCTCTGTGGGACGATTTCCTGGCATTCCACTACACGGGCAAGGAATTTGATGCCCAGCGCGGAACGGTGGCAGTTCCTTCCGCCGACATCCCGCGGCGCTCTCCCGCTGCAGGAGGAATCCAGGTTTCTGCCATCACCGCGTCGGCAACGGAGGTGTCGCCCGGGCAGACGGTTCGCCTGAGCGTGGAGATCGAGGGGGAGAACGTCGGCTACGTGAAACTCCTGGTGGGGTACCTGGACCCGGCCGCGAATTCCATCTACCTGGCGGATAGCGACTACCTCGCCGCGCCCAATACCCGCCAGATCAACGGAGTCTATTACCCGGATTGGGGCGTCAGCGCGTTCACGATGGTGTTTGAGTGGGAGCCGATTGTCTACGCCATTGATGATGGGAAGGCCCGCTATCCCGCCCTGTTCTCGCCTGAGACTTACGGCGCATCCAGCGAAGAAGCGGTGTACTCCGTGGAGGGCATCTACACCTTCGCCGATTCGGGCGAGCAGCGCTATGCTCGGTTGTACTTTGCCAACGGCGTATTGCAGCAGGTCTTCGGTTTTACGGACCAGGAGACGGCTGGCGCGCCGCGCGAGATCATCCCGCAACCCGGCGATACCTTCACCATCCTGGAGAAGTGGCTGGACCTGGACGACCAGGGGAACGTGGTGGAAACGGTCTACGAGCCGGGGGAGATCCTGACCTTCAGCGACCGTATGTTCACCTGGGAGGTACTGGACGCTGCCGCAGGGCAGTACGTCGTGGGGTTCATCGTGGAAGACCTGGACGGGAACGCCCAGGTGGTCTTCAAGCCGATTAGAGTACGTTAGAACGTGCCCGCAACTCCCTTGGCTGGCCCCGAGGGTCGCAAGGGAGGAGTTGGGGGCTCTCCATGACCGGCAATCCGCCGCGGGGCCGGGAGAGTCGTCGGACTAACAATCTTCAATACCCATTATTCAGAAAGGAGGGTAAAATGAAACTCAGTGCTCCGAAGCAGATTACTTGGTGGATCGCCCTGATCCTGGGGGTGCTCGGGCTTCTGGGGAAACTGATAACCATCCCGTTCATCTCCGGAATCGCCTTCTGGCTCGTGCTTGTGGCGCTGGCCCTTATGCTGGTCGCCACGCTCATAAAAGGCTTGTAGTTCTACTTCAGGGGCTGTCCCCCTGATACGGGAGCGCAGGCGACGGTCGTGTGGTTGGCCCCGGGCAGGCTGTCGCCTGCCTCCTATGTTGGTACACAGGTTGTTGATCTTCATTTGTTGTTACGCTCGGAATGGGGGTCTGGGGGATGGTAAGGCTGTCCACCCAGACCTCTTGCTTTTTCTCCCCCTTCTTCCCTGCCGCGGCGAGGGAGAAGGGAACCAGGGGGATGAGGGGGCGCTAATATCCGTCAACAGGCGATTCCTGGTATTGCCGGAATAATTTGTCCATTTACAATACGGCGGGGAGAGAGAAAGGCCGCCCCGTTACCCGATTAAATCGTAAAGGTTCAAAAGCGCCCTTTTCCCCTCAGCCCCACCGTTCACGGTGGGGCGAGGAGGGCCGCCCCAAAAACCTGCCCATACGAGAGGGGGATGAGGGGGTTAAAACGCCTTCCAAAAGAGCGGGACAGGCCTCTGGTACTTCATCCCCTGCCACTTTTTCAGTAGCCTCCATATGAGGAGTGGGGATAGGAGACATACGCGCAGTGTGGGATGAAAGCGGATATCATCGGGGGGCATAATGCGGGGCGCGGCAGCTCATCCAGGGGTCTGAAACCGAAGGGGCACCGAACAGTGACTAGTCAGCGGGCAGTCGGC
>CAKZOY010000061.1 GCA_937138275.1 uncultured Chloroflexota bacterium | reverse complement strand
CGCCAGCGGCGGAGCGTCCCCCAGCCGATCGCCAGGGCCAGGAGGACGGCAGGGGCGAAGAGGGTGGCGTGGCGGGCGCCCCATTTGGGAATCTGGCGAAAGGTCAGGGCGACCAGCCCCAGGGGAAGGATGTACAGGAATGGGTAGAGACCCGCCGTCAGGGAAGGACGCCCCAGGATCAGCGCCAGCGCGGCCGTCAGCAGAATCAGTCCGGCGATGCCCTCCACGTGTTCGGGTGGCATGTGCTCCATTACACTCAGGCCGCCCAGGGATAGACGGAGGAGATACGGCGGCGGCATCCACCCGTGCCAGTAAGTCAGGTTGCGCGGGACCATCTCTGCCGATATCCATACCCACGGGAGGTATAGAGCAACCGTCACCAGGGCCGAAGAGAGCAGGATGCGGAGCAAGGGCCAGCGATTACCCCCAGGCGTCCGGATGAGAAGCAACAGGGCAATTAGCCCCTGACCGACCAGCCAGAAACCCGTCAGGGCCAGGCTGTAGAGAGCGGCGAGGGTTGCCCCGGCCCAGATGAGCGCCCAGCGGCGTCGGCGATTCGGGGGAACGGCAAAGACCTCCAGTAGGGCCACATCGGCCAGGAGGGTCCAGGCCAGAGCCAGGCCGTACATGCGGACCTCACGGGAGGCCCAGAGGAACGGCGTCCCCACGGCAAACAGAACGCCCGCCGCTACCGCCCCAACGGTGCTGCCGGTGAGACGCCAGCCCAGCCGCCCGGCGCAGGCGACAGTCAGGACGCCCAGCAATACGGAGGACCAGCGCAGGGCAAACTCTGTCCCTCCGGCCAGAGAAATCCAGAGGCGGAGCAACAAATAATGCAGGGGCGGGACGAGTTCCTGTGCGCTGAGGCGAAGCATCTCGCCCAGGGGCATCTGCGAGGCGACCCACCAGCAGTAAGCCTCGTCGTACCACAGACTCCGACGGTCCAGTTCCCACGCGCGCAGGATGAGCGCCAGGAGGAGGCAGAGGAGCAGGGGGACGGAGGAGCGGGGGGGCGGAGGAGCAGGGGAGCGGAGGGGCGGAGGAGCAGGGGAGCGGAGGGGCGGGGGGGCGGAGGGGCGGCGCTTCATCGGTTTCTCCCCGAGGCGCAGGGGTGACCGGCGACGTAGAACCGCCAGGGGACGGTGCGAGCCCGCAGGTCGCCCCGGACGCCGATGCGCGGGCTGGTGGCGATGGCCTCGTCGGGGAGGGCATGGCCCTCTTCTACGAACAGGACGGCATCCGGCGCACAGAGGTCCGCTTTGTCCAGGGCGCGGTCTATCCCCATCGCCTGGCAGAGGCGGGCCGGCCCGCTGGTCAAGAGATGGTCGGGGAGGCCACCGCGGCGGGCGCGCATCGGTTCCAGCCCCTCCAGGGGCTCCAGCGCCCGAACCAGCACCGCTGCCGGAAACCCTTCCCGTTCGGCGACGATGTTCAGGCAGTGGTGGACGCCGTAAATCTGGTAGACGTAGGCGCAGCCGGGTGGGCCGTACATCGCCGCGTTGCGTTCGGTACGGCCAAAGCGGGCGTGGGAGGCCAGGTCGTCTTCGCCGATGTAGGCCTCCACCTCCACGATGCGGCCGCTCAGCCGCTGGCCCTCCAGCAGGCGCACCAGGACCTGCCCCAGAAGGTCCCGGGCGACCTGGAGGGTGTCGCAGTCAAAGAACTCGCGGGGAAGGCGCGCCATGGGCAAAACGGGGGTCGTTTTTTAAGGTGAGCCGCAGGCCCTCTTCCAGGCCGATGCGGGGCTTGTAGTGCAGGAGACGGCGGGCCAGGGTGATGTCGGCGCAGAGGCGGGAGACGCCGCCGCTCTGGGCAGGACTGTGGATGATCTCCGTATTTGTTCCCGTCACGCGGAGGACCAGCGTGGCCAGTTCGTTGATGGAGGTCTCCTGCCCGGAGCCGACGTTGATGATGCGGCGGTCCACGTCGGGAGCGGTGGCCGCAGCCACCAGCGCGTCCACCACATCGTCCACGTAGACGAAATCCCGGGTCTGGTTGCCTCCACCGAATACGACGATGGTCCCTCCCCGCCGGGCCTGCTGGAGGAAGCGGGGGACGACGGGTGGATGGGAAGGGGGAATGTGCTGCCCGGGCCCGTAGGCGTTGAAAATGCGCAGAACGACGGTCTCAATCCCCCAGAGGGCGCCGATGGTGCGGACGTAGTACTCGGCGGCGAGTTTGCTCACTGCGTAGGGGGATTGGGGGTTGGGGGGCATGTCCTCCCGCACGGGCTGTGTTGGTTGCTCCCCGTAGACGGCACCGGAGGAGGCCAGGACAACGCGATGCACTCCGGCATCCCGGATGGCCTCCATCAGGGTCACCGTCCCGCCGACGTTGACCTCGTTGTATTCGCGGGGGTAGAGGACGGACTCGGCCACCAGGACGCGCGCGGCCAGGTGGTAGACGCAGTCCACATCCTGCAGAAGGGTCCAGAGTTTGGGCCGGTCCAGGACGCTCCCGCGGGTGAAGAGGACGCGGCCATCCAGGCGCGAAGGGTCTCCGGCACTCAGGTCGTCAATGACCCGCACCTGGTGCCCCTCGGCAGCCAGGCGGTTGGCCAGCGCCGCGCCCAGGAATCCTGCACCACCGGTGACTAAGAAGCGCATGTCGCGTATCGCTTATCGCGTATCGCGTATCGCGTATCGC
>CAKZOY010000060.1 GCA_937138275.1 uncultured Chloroflexota bacterium | reverse complement strand
GCCCCCTACCGACTACCGACTGCCCCCTACCGACTACCGTTCAATCCCATCCCGCGCCATCACGCCCTGGGTGTAGTAGTGCTTGACCTCCCGCATTTCCGTGACCAGGTCGGCCCGGTCTATAAGTTCCTGTGGGGCGCGGCGGCCCGTCAGCACGACCTCCACCCCTTCGGGGCGCTCGTCCAGAAAAGCCAGGACTTCCTCCACCGTGAGGAGCCCGTACCAGATGGCGACGTTCACCTCATCCAGGACGATGATGTCGTACTGACCGGAGAGCATCGCCTGACGCGCCCGATCCAGCCCCTGGCGGGCCTGGGTGATGTGTTCCGGCGTCACTTCCTCGCGGCGGATGCAGCGAAAGTCGCCGTATTGCTCTATGGTGATGTGTGAATGGCCGCGTAGGGCAGAGAGTTCCCCATAGGGCCAGCCTTTCATAAACTGGCCGATGTAGGTGCGCATCCCGTGGCCGGCGGCGCGCAGAGCCAGCCCCAGGGCGGCCGTCGTTTTGCCCTTTCCGTTTCCGGTGTAGACCTGGATATATCCTGTTTTCATCGGCGATCTCCGACGGGGATTTTTCGGGGATATTATGCACCCGTTCAGCCATTCTGTCCAGCCGGGGAGACCGATCCAGGCCGAAACCGTCGCCAGATTCCCGGCCGCTCAAATATGCTCATTTTCTGGACGTTCCTCACCCCCTCTTTGTTCCTGCCGATGGGGAAAGTCCGTGCTTGCGTCCTTCCCTCAAACGCGCGAAAATGCGCTCCGGGGGGAACTCCGATCGCCCAAATATCGTCTGAAAGATATGGCTCATATCAAAAGCGGTGCACTTTCTCAAGGATACTTTATCCCACCTCCTGCCCTCATATGCGCCAACTTAAGCAGCGGGGTATGGGAGATGGGTTGTGGCGTATGCGTTAATGTAAGATTCCAGCGACTGGAAGTCGCCCCTGGGGGGCCTTCGGCCGAGGGTCGGCTTTCGCCGACCCGGTATGGAAATGGGGTTTTAGGGCGGCGGCTTCACCGCCGCCCCAAAAACCCGTTCTTTCCCCCCTCCCCCCCGCCCGTCAGGGCAAGGAGGGTGCCGAAAAAGTGGCGAGAGATGAGATGCCGGAGGCCTGTCCCGCTCTTTTGGGAGGCGTTTTAACCCCCTCATCCCCCCGACGAAGGGGGAGAAAAATTGTGGGTTTTGGCGCTGGCGGCCGAAGGCTGCCAGCGCCAAAACCCACACAAAAATCCCCCCTCCCCGTGGGCGCAGCCCAATGGGGAGGGGGGAAAGGGGGGTGGGGCATTACCGCTCTCCCAATGAAATCCCTGGCAACAAAGAGAACTCAGAACGAACAGATGAACTCCTACCAGGGCAAGGTGTGGTACACGAGTTTGTGAGACTTTATTAAAGACCGGGTGAACGACTTTATGAGAATCAACACCAGGGAAGTCGGAGGAGGGAAAAAATGAGAATACTTTCTGCATTGCTGGTGGTGCTTTTCTTTCTGGTCGGTTGCAGGGCT
>CAKZOY010000059.1 GCA_937138275.1 uncultured Chloroflexota bacterium | reverse complement strand
GCGTCCATCCGCGTCCTATTGGAAAACTGTCAGGTAGCCAGTTCCCGCATCGTGTTTTCAGATACCCCGGCGAGTTGTGCGATCAACGCGTGCGGCAAGTTATGGCTTTTCAGCCAGAGCGTCTCCATCCGGCGCTGTACCAGAGGAACCGGGTGATGATACCGCTCGTAATTCAGAGCGGCTTGGATTTCAGGCGTGAAGGTCAGTTGGATTGTCATGGGTGTAATCATACCACATCACGCCCCAGTCTCCAAAAACACAGTTTGTGCCCGTGGGCAGTATACGAACGGATGCAATGAGGTTCGTAGTGCGCTACGGAGCGAAGCGGAGTAGCGCTTATCGGACGCCCTTCGCTGCGCTACGCGGCGGATTACAAACACACCGTTCCGCTGCACCCCGTGGCTGACCGCCGACCGGTCATACCCTACCTCTCCAACACACCACCGCCGGTCAGCCACGAAACACGAAACACGCAACACGGAACACCCCTATGGCCAAAACACGCGTCCAATGGGTCTGTCAGGTCTGCGGGCGGACCAGCCCCCGACCGCTGGGGCGCTGCCCGCAGTGCGGGGAATGGAACACGATGATAGAGGTGGCGGAGGAGCGGCCCGCGGCCGTCGCCCCAGCCGTCATCCGCAGCGAACCCCTGCCGCTGGCCCAGGTCCCTGCCGAAGGGCTGGAGCGCTTCGCCCTGCCCCTGGCGGAGTTCTCCCGCGTCCTGGGCGGCGGGCTGGTCCCCGGCTCCCTTATCCTGGTCGGTGGGGAGCCGGGCATCGGCAAATCCACCCTCCTTCTCCAGGTCTCCTCCATCGTCGCCACATCTCTGGGGCGCCCCGTCCTCTACGTCTCCGGGGAGGAGTCGGTGCGCCAGATCAAAATGCGCGCCGACCGGCTGGGCATCCCCGCCGACGGCCTCTACGTCCTCTCCGAGACCGTCCTGGAGGCCATCCTGCACCACGCCGAGCGGCTCTCCCCGGTGATGATGGTCGTGGACTCTATCCAGACGGTCACGTCCGGCGAACTGCCGTCGGCGGCCGGGTCGGTGACCCAGGTGCGGGAAGCGGCGGCCCGCCTGCAGTGGTGGGCCAAATCCAGCGGCGTCGTCGTCTTCCTGGTGGGGCACGTCACCAAAGAAGGGGCCATCGCCGGGCCGAAAGTCCTGGAGCACATTGTGGATACCGTCCTCTACCTGGAGGGCGACCCGTTCCACACCTACCGTCTCCTGCGGACGACGAAGAACCGCTTCGGGGCGACCTCGGAGGTGGGCGTCTTTGAGATGCGGGAGGAGGGGCTGGTGGAGGTAGATAACCCCTCGGAGGCGTTCCTGGCGGAGCGGATGGTCCACGCGCCCGGATCGGCCATCGCCGTGACGATGGAGGGGACCCGCCCCCTGCTGGTGGAGGTCCAGGCGCTGACCAGCCACACCAGTTTCGGCCATCCCCGCCGGACTGCCAACGGCATAGACATGTACCGGCTGCTCCTGATCGTCGCCGTACTGACCCGCCGGGTGGGGCTGCGGATCTTTGACCAGGACGTCTTCGTCAACGTCGTGGGCGGCCTGCAGATAGAGGAGCCGGCCGCGGACCTGGCGGTGGCGGTGGCGATCGGTTCCAGCCTGAGGGAACGGCCGGTGGCGGCGGACCTGGCGGTCGTCGGGGAGGTGGGGCTTTCCGGGGAAGTGCGCGCTGTCGGGCAGATGGCGGCGCGGCTTAAGGAGGCTGCCCGGTTGGGCTTCCGTCGCTGCCTGGTCCCGCGCACCCTGCGCCGGGACGCGTTCACCCCGCCGGAGGGCCTGGAACTCATCCCTGTCCGCTCCGTAGCCGAGGCCCTGGAACGATCCCTAACATAACTCCCGACTACCGACTACCGACTTCCGACTTCCGACTACCGACTACCGACTTCCGACTACCGACTAACACCGGAGGTTTCATGAGATTTCCCTTCGCGCACACATTCTCCATCGTCGCCCGCGACCCTC
>CAKZOY010000058.1 GCA_937138275.1 uncultured Chloroflexota bacterium | reverse complement strand
CCAGAATCACTACTCACCGGAGTGACTACCGGCTCGTGGTATCCAGGACGCTATTTTCATGCTTTATGGTGCCCTTGAGGGCATGTTAAACTGCGGTGAACAGTTACGTTTGTAGTCAGCCACGAAGCGCCAGCGGGGTGGCGTCCGATGCGCTACTCCACTTCGCTTCGTAGCGCACTACGAACGGCATGGCGCTTGTAGTCAGCCACGAACGGTGAAAGCCCGTGGAAGCCAATGCTGATCGCTGGACGGATATCAACTCACACCAAGCGTTGAAATCGCCCCTGGGGGGCTTGGAGCCGGGCGTTCACCTCCGTGGACGCTACCGGAGCGACCGCGTAGGCGGTCGCCCGGCGCAAAGCGCCCTCTCCGGCGCGGTTTCAACCGCCAGCCTGGGCAACCGCACTGATTGGATAGGTAGTTACCAGAGGTTTCTCCGGAGGGGATACACCGGGCTGGCTGCCCAATAGGGTCAGCGGGGCGAAAACAGGTAGCCTTTTCCCCGTACGGTCAGGATGAACTGAGGGTTCGTCGGATCCGCCTCAATTTTCTGGCGCAGCCGCCAGATGTACCATTTGACCTGATTCGGTGCGCTTCCGGCGCCCGGCCCCCATATGGCCTCAAAGAGCAGTTCGGGGGTGAGCACCCGCCCGGCCCGTTCCGCCATAAAGACCAGCAAATTATATTCCAGGGGACTTAAGGATACCTCGTCACCCCGGACGAACACGCGCTGTTCGGATACGTTGATGACCAGTTCGTTGCCGGCAAAACGGAGGACTTTGCCCTCCGTATGGGCCATTCGGGCCCGTCGCAGGATGGCATGGATACGGGCGAGCAATTCTTCGTTCCGGAAAGGTTTGGTGATGTAATCATCCCCTCCGGTCATCAGCCCGGTGACCACAGAGTCCGCCGTGTCTATCGCGCTCAGAAACAGAATAGGTACGGTGGACTGCTGCCGGATTTTCCGGCATACCTCATGTCCACTCATACCCGGCATAGAAACGTCCAGAACGATGAGGTCGGGAGCGATCTGCGGCACGAGGGAGAGGGCCGTTTCACCGTCAGAGGCGGTAAATACAGAAAACCCATAGCGATGAAGTAATGTGGCGACTATTGTACGAAGTTCCGGGTCGTCGTCCACGATAAGGATGGTTTCGGCCATTGAATCTCTCCCCTCTCGGCAGGAATGACGGCAGTTGCAGGTCGCTGTCTAAAGACAATTGCAAATTTCCATTGTAAAGTAGATTATAATCCCGTTTTGGGGAAGTGCAAACGCTGCAAGGGTGCAAGTATGCGAGTGGGCGAGGGCTTGTGCAGCAAATCATTTCGGGGGAGCGGCGCGCCCGTGAAAAAAGAGAGTGGGGTTTGTGGGGGCGGCGAAGCC
>CAKZOY010000057.1 GCA_937138275.1 uncultured Chloroflexota bacterium | reverse complement strand
ATCGCAAATCGCGTATCGCAAATCGCGTATCGCAAATCGCGTATCGCAAATCGCGTATCGTAAATCGCAAATCGCGGATCGCAGATCGGGTTTGTGCAGCAATTCGCCCCGTATGGGAAAGGGGTGGGGTGCGGGGTTTGTGGGGGCGGCTTCGCCGCCCCCACAAACCCCGCCTTCCCCTCTTTCACGGGCACGCTGCTCCCCGAAAGGGATTTGCTGCATAAGCCCGGATCGCGGATCGCGTTGGGTTTCATCCAGAGGCTGGTCACCCCTGGGTAGCGCGGTGATGCTCCCCTGGGGGGCGAACGGGTCGTCCGCTCCTCCAGCCTGCGGGGAGACCGTAGCCGGAGGCTGAAACCCTCCGGTAGGGGCGACTTTGAAAGTCGCCCCTACAAAACCCTGCTGCGCAGGCTGAAGCGCCACAGTGTCTTGGCGTCTTGGTGGTTTAAAGAAAGACTTTCTCATCGCCCTCTGGGGGAGGGGTGTCGCCAAAGGAGGCGGAGTGAGGGAGGGTGCTCCCTATGCCTCCATCACTTCGGCCAGTTTCCAGAGTTCCATGTTGATCTCTTTGCAGAAGGCCACAGCCTCTTCCAGGGGGGTCGCGACGGCGCGGTCGTGGCGCCAGCCGATCATCACCCCGCGCTCGCCCCGGATGAGCGCTTCCGCGGCGGCCACGCCCAGGCGGGTCGCCAGCAGGCGGTCAAAGGCCGAGGGTCGGCCGCCGCGCTGAATGTGCCCCAGGACAGTCAGGCGGATCTCAAACCCCAGTTCCTCCCGGCGACTGTTCAGATAGTCCACCAGAGCGTGCGTGCCGGGTTTCCACCCCTCGGCGACGATAATGATGCAGTGGGTTTTCCCACGCACGTATGAATTGCTGATCACTCGCGCAACCTCTTCCAGGGAGATTTCCACCTCCGGGATGAGCACCAATTCGGCCCCCCCGGCGATACCGCTGACCAGCGCCAGATAGCCGCAATTGCGCCCCATTGTCTCAATCAAAAAAGCGCGGTTGTGGGAAGAAGCGGTGTCCTTGATGCGGTCTACGGCGTCCAGGATGGTGTTCAGGGCAGTATCCACGCCGATGGCGATGTCGGTGCCGTTGACATCGTTATCTATGGTCGCCGGGACACCGACGACCGGGAACCCCATCCGGTGCAGTTCCAGCGCGCCGGTGAGCGAGCCGTTCCCGCCGATGACAACCAGGCCGTCTATATCCAATCGGTTAAGGGTGCGCAGGGCTTCCCGACGCCCCCTCTCGGTCTGGAACTCCGGGCAGCGAGCGGTACCCAGGAAGGTGCCCCCGTGGCCCATAATCCCGCCGACTGCCCGCCGGTCCAGTTCTATCACTTCGCCGTTCATCAGGCCGGTATACCCCCGCCGCACGCCGATGACCTCTGCTCCCAGATGGATCGCCATTCGGGTCACGGCACGGATGCAGGGGTTCAATCCGGGCCCATCACCGCCGCTGGTCAGCACTGCGATTCTCTTCATAGCCCCTCCTACCACAGACAGAACTGGGAAGAGGGGGCGATGATACTCGTCCCCCTTTAAGGTTTTAGTACAGGAACATCGGCTTCCCGTGGACGTGCATCACCTTGGGGCGATACTCCTCTACATCGTAGAGGGCGCGCACGTCTACATGCTTAACCCCCAGGGTGGGCGAAGCGGCATCCACGTCGGTGTAGCGTCCCTCCCGCAAGGCTACCATCCGGCCAAACTTCTTTTCCTGGATCAGGTCCATCGCGGTATTGGCGAAGTTCACGGCGACCATAATGTCCAGCGCGTCGGGCTCACCGGAGCGCATCAGGTAGGCCAGTTCCTGGCACATCGTCCCCTCGCCGGTGATCTGCTCCAGCCGCTTGGCGGTAATGGCCCCGATGCCGCCCAGTTTCTTATGACCATAGGGATCGGGGACCCCCGACTGGATGACCTCTTTCCCGATCTCGCGGGCACCTTCTGAAATGGTGACCATTGCGTAGCGGCTGGGGTTTTCGTACTTGTCCTTCATCAGCAACCGGGCCAGTTTTTCAATGTCAAAGGGGACTTCCGAAATGATGGCCCGGTCCACCCCAGCCAGGTACGCGGCGATCAGGGACGTCTCGCCGGAATGGCGGCCGAACAGTTCCACCACGCAGATGCGCTCGTGGGAGCCGGCGGTGGAGCGCAACTGGTGGATGAAGCGCACGCTGCGGGTGACGGCGGTGGAAAACCCGATGCAGTAGTCGGTGCCGAAGACGTCGTTGTCCATTGTCTTGGGGATGCTGACGATGGGGAAGCCCTCCCGGTGGATGCGGGTCGCGTAGCCCAGGGTATCCTCGCCGCCGATGGGCACCAGCACGTCAATCTTCAGATGTTCCAGCACCCGCAGGATGTGGGCGGTGAAGTCCACGTTGCCGTTTTTGTCCACCGGGAACTGTTCCGGGCTGAGAAACGGTGGCGCCTTATCCGGCGCGACCCGGCTGGGGTTGGTTCGGGAAGTGTGCAGAAAAGTCCCACCGGTTCGGTCTATCGTCCGCACGATGGACTTGTCCAGGGGAATGACATATTCGGACTGGGGGGACGGGTCATCCGGGTTGTAATAGAGGAGCCCTGCCCATCCGCGGCGGATCCCGACGACCTCATGCCCTTCGTCCACTGCCCGGTAGACCAGAGCCTTAATACAAGGATTCAGTCCGGGGACATCACCCCCTCCAGTTAAGACTCCGATACGCATAGTTTATCCTCCGCACTGATATGGGATGTAAACCGGGTACGATTTATTGGTGAATTTTACCACAGGGCGGGCGGACAAGCAAATAGCCGGGTTCTGGGCTTGCACAGAAATTCATCCTGTAATAAAGGGGTAGGGTGCGGGGTTTGTGGGGGCAGTTTCGCCGCCCTCCACAAACCCTCTTTCCCCCCTTTTTCACGGGAGCACAGTTCCCCCCGAAATGATTTGCTGCATAACACCGGAATCTGGACGTGATCCTCATTCCGTTTGAGCATCATTGCCTCCAAAAATAGTCTCCAGGCGTGACTCTGCACCTGCTTTGGTGTTTCTTTTTACGAATGGATGCGCACTCCGTGTATTCGCAGGCGTTTGCCGTTATTCCACATCGGCCATTGCGTAGGGGGTAGAATGTCCACACGGGTAGTTGTCACCGGATTGGGGGCCGTCACGCCGCTGGGCAACGATGTGCCCACGCTGTGGGAGAACCTGCTGGCCGGGCGTAGCGGCGCCGGCCCGATCACCCAGTTTGACCCCTCCGGCCTGGAGGTCCGGATCGCTGCCGAGGTCAAAAACTTTGACCCCGTGGCCCTCTTCGGGCGGCGGGAGGCCCGTCGGCATGACCGCTTCGCCCTCTTCGCGCTGGAGGCGGCCCGCCAGGCGGTCGCCGACGCGGGCTTGCGATGGGAAGAGGAGGACCGAGAGGCCGTTGGGGTGATTATCGGTACGGGCATCGGGGGCGTGCTCACGCTGCTGGAGAACTACGACGTCCTTCGCCAGACCGGACCCCGCCGGGTGAGCCCGTTTATGATACCGATGATGATGCTCAACGCCGCGTCGGCAGTCATCGCCATCACCTACGGCCTGCGCGGCCCCAACATCTGCGTCGCTTCCGCCTGCGCCACGGGGGCCCACGCCATTGGCGAGGCGGCGGAGATGATCCGGCGCGGCGACGCCGCGGTGATGATCTGCGGCGGGAGCGAGGCGGTCGTTCACCCCCTTTCTGTTTCGGGGTTTGCCAATATGGGGGCCCTCTCAACACGCAACGATGAGCCAGAGCGCGCTTCCCGTCCCTTTGATGCCCACCGCAATGGGTTTGTCCTTGGGGAAGGTTCTGGAGTTCTGGTGCTGGAGAGCCTGGAGCACGCGCGGGCCCGCAGCGCGCACATCTACTGCGAACTGGTCGGCTACGGCGCGTCCTGCGACGCCTTCCACATCGCCGCGCCGGAGGAGTCGGGGGAAGGGGCGGCGCTGGCGATGCGCCGCGCGCTGGCCGATGCCGGCCTGCCCCCCGAAGCGGTGGACTACATCAACGCCCACGGCACCAGCACCCCGCTCAACGACCGGATAGAGACCCAGGCCATCCGCGCCGTCTTCGGCCTCCATGCCGATCGCCTGGTCGTCAGTTCCACCAAGTCTATGATCGGCCACCTGATGGGCGCGGCCGGCGCGGTGGAGGCCATCGCCTGCGTCAAGAGTCTGGAAACCGGTTGGGTCCATCCCACCATCAACTACGAAACTCCTGACCCCGAATGCGACCTGGACTACGTCCCCAACCAGGCCCGCCATCTGGAGCCGCGGGTCGCCCTCTCCAACTCCTTCGGCTTCGGCGGGCACAACGGATGCCTGATCTTCCGGCGGTGGGAGGAGGACTGATGCGCGCCCACGTGGTCGGTTGGGGCAAATACGTCCCCGACCGCGTCCTGACCAACGACGACCTCGCCCGGATGGTGGATACATCCGACGAGTGGATCGTCACCCGCACCGGGATTCGCCAGCGCCGCATCGCCGAAGAGGGGGAGACGACCGCCACGATGGCCGTCCAGGCCGCCCGGCAGGCGCTGGAGGGAGCGGGAGTCAGCCCCGGTCAGGTGGACGTGATCATCGTCGCTACGGCGACGCCGGACTACCTCTTCCCGTCCACCGCGTGCCTGGTGCAGGACGCGCTGGGGGCGACCCGCGCGGCGGCCTTTGACCTGGCGGCCGGATGCACCGGCTTCGTCTATGCCCTGGCAGTGGCGGTAGCGATGGTAGAGGCTGGAGCGGTCCGCACCGCGCTGGTCATCGGGTCGGAGACGCTCTCCCGCATCACCGACTGGACCGACCGCAACACCTGTGTCCTCTTCGGCGACGGCGCAGGGGCGGTCGTCCTGCAGGGTGGCCCCGACGACGGTGGGGTGCTCTCCGCCGTCCTGAGCGCCGACGGTTCCGGCGCCGACCTGCTGATGCTCCCCGCGGGCGGCAGCCGCCTCCCGGCGTCCCACCACACGGTTTCGGAACGTCTGCACTTCATTAAAATGCAGGGGCGGGACGTCTTCCGCTTCGCCGTTCGGGTCATCCCGACAGCGACCCGCGAGGTACTCCGTCGGGCTGGCCTTTCCCCGGATGATATCACCCTGCTCATCCCCCATCAGGCCAACGGGCGCATTATAGAGTCGGCGATGAAGGACCTGAAACTGCCGCCGGAGAAGGTCTACAACAACCTGGAGCGGTACGGTAACACCTCGGCGGCGTCCATCCCCGTCGCCCTCTGCGAGGCGGTGGAGGAGGGACGACTGGGGCCGGGGGACATAGTCATCTGCGTCGGCTTCGGCGCCGGGCTGACATGGGGTGCGGTGGCCATCCGCTGGACTCGCCCTCGGCCGGTGGCAGCCCCCACCTGGCGGCAATTCCTACGGCGGCTGATTTACCTCTGGGCGGCGCTCCGCTCATGGCTGCGACGACTCTGGTGGTGGATCAGAACATAGCACAAAAGCGCATGGGAATCTTTTGTGGTATAATATCCAATGAGCGGGTGGTTAATTCCTTACCCTTCCGATTTCTCCTCCTGCACTTGTCGTGAACATCGTCGTGTGTTACCTTCTCCTCATTGCCCAAAGCACACCTCTGCTCCGTTCTTTTTAATCAATATCAACCATTTTGCTAAAGGAGGTGCATTATGTCAGAGCGAGAAGGCGTAACCCAGGTAAAGTCGGAAGTTTATTATCCTCCGCCGGAGGTGGTCGCGCAAGCCCGCTTGAAGGACTGGAATGCCCTCGCTTCCCGTGCTCACGATGACCTGGAGGGCTTCTGGGCTGAAGAAGCGGCCGAACTGGAATGGTATCGGCCGTGGGATCGAGTCTTGGACGACAGCGAGAAACCGTTTTACAAGTGGTTCGTGGGGGGGCAGGTCAACATCGTACACAACTGCCTTGACCGTCATCAGAGAACATATCGCAGGAACAAGTTGGCCTTGATTTGGGTGGGGGAGCCAGGAGACGTACGTACCTATTCCTACTTTGCCTTGAATAGAGAGGTCAATCAATTTGCCAATGTACTGAAGGCTCTGGGCATTTGCAAAGGGGATAGAGTCACCATCTACATGCCGCGCATCCCCGAAATCATCATCGCTATGCTCGCCTGCGCCAAAATCGGTGCCATCCATTCGGTCGTCTACGGCGGCTTCAGCGTGGACGCCCTCCAGGGACGGGTTGAGGATTCCCAATCAAAAATGATTATCACCGCCGATGGCGGTTGGATGAACGGAAAAATCGTTGAACTGAAGAAGATTGTGGACGAGGCGCTCAGGCGTTGTCCTTCGGTTAAATCCGTCATCGTGGTCAGGCGCACTGGGCAGGAGATTCGCATGGAGCCGGAGTGCGATTACTGGTACCACGAACTCATCAAACTCCCGATCGCCAGCAGTCGCTGCCCTACCGAAGTGATGGACGCCGAGGACCCGCTTTTCATCCTCTATACATCCGGCACTACAGGCAAACCCAAGGCCATCCTCCACGTCCACGGCGGCTATATGGTTGGGGTATACAGTTCGCTTAAATACGTCTTTGACCTGCGGGATGAAGACCGCTGGTGGTGCACAGCGGACCCTGGCTGGATTACAGGCCATTCCTACCTCGTTTACGGCCCCTTGCTGTTAGGCGCCACTTCATTCATGTACGAAGGCGCTCCAACCTATCCTTATCCGGATCGCTGGTGGGCGCTCGTTGAGAATCACGGCATCACCGTGCTCTATACTGCGCCAACGGCAATTCGCAGTTTGATGCGCTTCGGCGAATCCTGGCCGAACCGCTATGACCTCTCCTCGCTCCGTCTCCTCGGCTCAGTAGGAGAACCAATCAACCCGGAAGCCTGGAAGTGGTACTATCGCGTCATCGGTAAAGAACGCTGCCCGATTATGGATACCTGGTGGCAGACAGAAACGGGGATGTTTATGATTACTCCCACCCCAGTCGTGCCACTTAAGCCTGGCTCCGCTACGTACCCCTTCTTTGGCCAAGAGGCAGATATTCTGGATGAAGAGGGGAATCCAGTGCCGGATGGCGAGGAAGGTTATCTGGTGCTCAAGCGTCCGTGGCCGGCCATGCTCCGCACTATCTATGGGGACCCGGAACGTTATATAAGCCAATACTGGAGCAAATATCCCGGCCTGTATCTGACCGGCGACTCGGCCAAGCGGGATACGGATGGCTACTTCTGGATTATCGGCCGCATTGACGACGTCATTAAGGTCTCCGGCTATCGGTTGGGGACGGCGGAGATTGAAAGTGCCCTGATCAGCCATCCGGCAGTGGCTGAGGCTGCAGCGATTGGCCTCCCCCACGAGATTAAAGGCCAAGGAATTCATGCTTATTGCATCCTGCGTGCCGGCTTCTCTCCCTCCGAAACGCTGGTTGAGGAACTGCGCCAACACGTAGCACAACACCTTGGCCCAATTGCCAGACCCGAAAAAGTTGAGCTTGTCCCCTCATTACCAAAGACACGTTCGGGCAAAATTATGCGCCGCGTCTTGCGCGCCAGGGCCTTAGGGCTCCCTGAGGGAGACATTTCTACACTGGAGGAGTAGTTGTCATTTCCCCTCCATCGTCAGGAGACGCTCTTTCCAGCCAACGGCTGAACGGCTACAGAATTAATAAACCATCTCACTTCTATCAGGTATCTCTGCGATTCTGCGGCTAATGGAGTAAAAAACTATATGGGAGACGCATTGCGACGCCTGGAGGAGATGGAGGCGGCTGCTCGCGCCGGTGGCGGGCCGGAACGGGTTCAGCGCCAGCATGAACAGGGAAAACTTACCGCCCGGGAGCGGCTGGAGGCCCTGCTGGACTCGGGCTCTTTTGTGGAACTGGACCCCTTCGTCACCCACCGGGCAACGGAGTTCGGCCTGGACCAGGAGCATCCCCTGGGTGACGGCGTCGTCACCGGCTGGGGGGAGATTGACGGACGACGGGTCTTCGTCTTTGCCCAGGACTTCACCGTGATGGGGGGATCGCTGGGCGAAGCCCACGGCCGGAAAATCTGCAAGGTGCTGGACCTGGCACAGGAGAACGGCGCGCCCGTCGTCGGCCTGAACGACTCCGGCGGCGCGCGCATCCAGGAAGGGGTGGACGCGCTCCATGCCTACGGCGAAATCTTCTACCGCAACACTCTCGCTTCGGGCGTCATCCCCCAGATTTCGGTCATTATGGGCCCCTGCGCCGGGGGCGCGGTCTACTCCCCCGCCATCACCGATTTCGTCATTATGGTGGATGGGACGGCGCGGATGTTCATCACCGGCCCCGACGTCATCCGGGCGGTGACCCACGAGGAAGTGACCCCGGAGGAACTGGGCGGGGCGCGCGTCCAGCACACCCGGAGCGGCGTGGCCCACTTCGTCGCCCGGGACGACCGGGCGGCCCTGGCGCTGGTGCGCCGTCTCCTCTCCTTTCTGCCGTCCAACAACGCCGAGGACCCGCCCTTCATCCCCCCCACCGACCCGCCCGACCGGACCGACGAGGCGCTGGACGCGCTGGTCCCCGAAGACCCGGCGGAGCCCTACGATATGTATGAGGTCATCCGGCGGGTGGTGGACGATGGGGAGTTTCTGGAGGTGCAGGCAGGGTTTGCGCCGCACCTGATCGTGGGCTTCGCCCGGCTGGGAGGGCGCGTCGTGGGGATCGTGGCCCAGCAGCCGACCGTCCTGGCGGGCGTCCTGGACATAGACGCGTCGGACAAGGGGGCGCGGTTCATCCGCTTCTGCGACGCGTTCAACGTCCCCCTGGTCTCCTTCGTGGATACCCCGGGCTTCCTGCCGGGCGTCGCCCAGGAGCACGGGGGGATCATCCGGCACGGGGCGAAGATGATTTACGCCTACGCCGAGGCGACCGTCCCCAAACTTTCGGTGATCACCCGCAAGGCATACGGTGGGGCGTACATTGTGATGAGTTCCAAATCCCTGCGGGGCGACCTCTGCCTGGCCTGGCCGACGGCAGAGATCGCCGTGATGGGGCCGGAGGGGGCGGTGAACGTCCTCTTCCGCAAAGAACTGGCTGCAGCCGAGGACCCCGAGGCGCGGCGCAAGGAACTGGTCCAGACCTACCGCGAGCGGTTCGCCAACCCGTACGTCGCCGCCAGCCGGGGCTATATAGACGGGGTCATCCGTCCGTCCCAGACCCGTCCCGTCCTCGTCCGGGGGCTGGAGATGCTGAAAGATAAGCGGGTCCGGCGGCCGCCGCGGAAACACGGGAATATTCCTATGTGATTGCGGATTGCAAATTAGTGATTGCGGATCGCTGTTGCGATTAGTGATTGCAGATTGCAGGTAAGGGGGGAGGATGTATCGGGAGGTGAGTGTTCGGTGGACGCTGGTGGATTATCTGGTTTGGCCCCGGACGCTGGGGCGGGATGCCGCGCTGGTGGTGGCCGGGAGTCTGCTCATTGCGCTGGCGGCCCAGGTCGCCATCCCGCTCCCCTTCACTCCGGTACCCGTCACCGGGCAGACGCTGGCCGTTCTGCTCATAGGGGCATTGCTGGGGAGTCGGCGGGGCGCGATGAGCGTCGGGCTGTATCTGGCAGAGGGCGCGCTGGGGCTTCCCGTCTTTGCCGGTGGAGCAAGCGGCCCGGCCCGATTTCTGGGGCCAACGGGCGGGTATCTGCTGGGGTTCGTCGCCGCCGCCGGAGTGGTGGGCTATCTCTGTGAGCGGGGCTGGGACCGCAGGGTTTCCACCGCCGCTCTGGCGATGCTCATCGGCAACGGGGTCATCTACCTCTTTGGCCTCCCCTGGCTGGCCGGATTCGTCGGGATAGAGAAGGTCCTGATGGCGGGCCTCTGGCCGTTCATTCCGGGGGACCTGCTCAAGGTGGCTCTGGCGGCGGGGCTGCTTCCCGCCGGATGGCATTTGGTACGATCCCTGGAGAGGGAGCGCCCGAGGCAATGATCCGGAAAGTACTGGTCGCCAACCGGGGTGAGATCGCCATCCGGATTCTGCGGGCCTGCCGGGAACTGGGGCTGGAGGCGGTCGCCGTCTATTCGGAAGCGGACCGGGACGCCCTCCACGTCCGCTACGCGGATGAGGCGTACTGCATTGGCCCACCACCGGCGCGGGAGAGTTATCTGTGCATAGAGCGCATCATAGAGGCGGCGCAGAAATCGGGCGCGCAGGCCATTCACCCCGGCTACGGCTTCTTATCCGAATCCGCGGCCTTCGCCCGGGCCTGCGCCGAAGCGGGAATTGTCTTCGTCGGGCCGCGGCCGGAGACGCTGGAACTGATGGGGGATAAGGTCGCCACCCGGCGCGTCGCCCGCAGGCTGGGGCTCCCCGTTCTGCCGGGGACGGATCAGGCGCTGGACGACCGGGAACTGGTAGCCGCGGCGGACCGCATCGGGTATCCGGTGGTACTGAAGGCCGCGGCGGGCGGCGGTGGAAAGGGTATCCGGGTCGCCCGGTCGCGGGAGGAACTGGCGGCGGCGATCCCGCTGGCCCGCCAGGAGGCCCGCGCCGCCTTCGGCGACGACAGCCTCTACCTGGAGCGCCAGGTGGAGCAGGCGCGCCATATTGAAGTCCAGATTCTGGCCGACAGCCGCGGGCACGTGGTCCATCTGGGAGAGCGGGAGTGCTCCATCCAGCGGCGACACCAGAAATTGATAGAGGAAACCCCCTCCCGCGCCCTGACGCCCGCGCTGCGGAGGCGCCTCTGTCGGGCCGCTATCCGCCTGATGAAGGCGGTCCGCTACATCGGCGCGGGGACGGTGGAGTTTCTCCTGGACTCCCAGGGGCGCTATTATTTCATTGAGGTCAACCCGCGCCTGCAGGTGGAGCATCCGGTGACCGAGGCGGTTACCGGAGTGGACATTGTCAAGGAGCAGTTGCGGATTGCGGCGGGGCGGGAACTCCGCTACCGGCAGGGGGACATCCAGCCCCGCGGCTGGGCGCTGGAATGCCGCATCCTGGCCGAGGACCCGCTGCGGGACTTCGCCCCGTCGGTAGGACGGATCACCCGCCTGCGGGAGCCGGCCGGCCCGGGGATCCGGTTGGATAGCGGCATCTGTGAGGGGACGACGGTCACCCCGTACTATGACTCGCTCCTGGCAAAACTCATTGCCTGGGGGGAGACGCGCGGGGTCGCCATCGTCCGCATGCGGCGGGCACTGGAAGAGTACCAGATTGTCGGCGTCACCACCAACCTGGACCTGCATCGGGCCCTCCTGGATAGCCCTCGCTTCTTCGGCGGGCAGTTCCATACCCGCTTCCTGGAGGAGGGGTTCACTCCGCCGATGCCGGATGAGGAGGAATACCTGGCTGCGGCGCTAACGGCGGTCCTTGCCGACTGGCGTCGGCGGGTCGGCAGCCGTCGGGAGGAGACGGTGAGTCCCTGGAAAATGCTGGGGCGCCGGGAACAGATGGTGGAAGGATGAGGTACCGGGTCGTTGTAGAGGGACGGGCGTTTGAGATTGAGGTCGGGCCGGATGGGCAGGTCTGGGTGGACGGCCGCCCGCTCCAGGTGGATGTGGAGCACGTGGACGATTATCTGTGTTCTCTGCTGGTCAACCACCGTTCCTTTGAGACCAGTGTGGAGGCGGTTGGGGAGGAATGTCAGGTTCTGGTGACGGGGCGCCCCTATCGCGCCCGCCTGGATACAGGCCCGTTGACGGACGGGGGGAACGGCGCGGGGTCTTGCGGAGGGGCCATCGCCGACCGGGGCGAGGTCGCTGCGCCGCTGCCGGGGCTGCTGGTGGAACTGCGGGTCACCGAGGGGCAGTGGGTGGAGGCCGGGGCGGTGGTTGCCGTAATGGAGTCTATGAAGATGCACCTGGAACTGCGGGCGCCGCGGAGCGGCGTGGTCTGCTCCCTGCCGCTCCCCGTCGGACGGGAGGTGCTTCAGGGAGAGATTATTGCGATTATCGGGAACTCCTCGGACTAAATCCCCATCGGTTTGCCCCCCAGCCCCTTGCAGGTAGGTTCTCTCACCCCCAGCGAGCGTAACTGTTCAGTTGTCCTTCAGCGATTGAAATCGCCCCTCCAGGGCTTATGGACAAATTATTCCAGCAATACCAGGAATCACCTGTTGGCGGATATTAGCGCCCCCTCATCCCCCTGGCCCCCTT
>CAKZOY010000056.1 GCA_937138275.1 uncultured Chloroflexota bacterium | reverse complement strand
GTGGGGGCGGCTTCGCCGCCCCCACAAACCCCACACCCCACCCCTTTCCTATGCAGGGTGAATTGCTGTGCAAGCCCGATAAAACGACAATGATTGCTCAGGCCGAACTGACGGAATCGTTACCCTGAATCCATGCGGGTTGTGGTTGGCATATGGAAGACCCAATAACCTTCGTTCGGGAAAAACTTCCACCACGGATTGAGCGGCTGGCGGACCTGGCCTATAACCTGTGGTGGAGTTGGCATCAGGATGCGCGCGATCTGTTCAAGATGTTTGACTATCCCCTCTGGCGCTCTACCGGACATAATCCGGTGCGGATGCTGCTGGAAGTCTCGCCAGAGCGGATTCAGGAGGTCGCTCGCGACCCGCTCTTCCTGCGTCAGTACGATGCCGTCATCCTGGCTTTTGACCGGGACATGGGCAACGGTCACCTGTGGGCCCGTCAGAACTATCCGGACCCCACCCGACCGGTAGCCTACTTCTCCGCCGAATTCGGCATTCACTTCTCGTTGCCCATCTACTCCGGTGGGTTGGGCATTCTGGCGGGCGACCATGCCAAAGAAGCCAGCGATATCGGGCTTCCTCTGGTAGGGGTAGGGTTTCTCTACTCCCAGGGGTATTTCCGGCAGCATATTCCTCCCCACGGCTGGCAGGAAGCCGTCTATTCCCCCTTACGGATAGAGGAGACCCCTATCCGTCCGGTTTTGGACCCGGAAGGCCGCCAGGTGCGGGTGCAGATGTCCCTGGGTGGACGGCTCGTGCAGATGGCTCTCTGGTGGGTACAGGTGGGGCGTGCCCAGATTTGTCTGATGGACACCAACCTCCCGGAGAACGAACCGTGGGACCGGATGCTCACTTCCCGACTCTACGGCGGCGATCGGGAGACCCGTATCAGTCAGGAGATTGTGCTGGGGATCGGCGGCGTGCGGGCCGTGCGGGCGCTGGGGCTGGATCCTGCGGTCTGGCACCTCAACGAGGGGCATTGTGCCTTCCTGGTGCTGGAGCGGGTACGCGAACTGGTCGCCCGGGGATGGTCGTTTGACCGGGCCGCCGATGCGGTGCGGGAGACCACCGTCTTTACAACCCACACTCCGGTCCCCGCGGGACACGATGTATTTGACTTCCCGATGGTGGAGAAGTATTTCCACGATTACCGGGAACAACTGGGACTCACCCGGGAGGAGTTTCTGGAACTGGGCCGGACGAACGGCCCTACCGGTCCGGAATTCAATATGACCGCGCTGGCCCTGCGTTTTTCCGCCTACCGCAACGGGGTGAGTCGCCTGCACGGGGAGGTCTCCCGCCAGATGTGGCACGTCCTCTGGCCCGACCGACCGGTGGAGGAAGTCCCCCTCTTCCATATCACGAACGGTGTCCACGTCCCCTCTTGGATTCCCGGTCCGTTGAACCGGCTCTTCCGCAAATACCTGGGTCGCGACTGGCTGGAACGGTACGATGACCCGAACCTCTGGGAGCGCCTGGACGACATTCCCGACGAGGAATTATGGGCCTTCCACGAGGACCAGAAACGGAAAATGATGGCGTTCATTCGGGAGCGGGCCCGCCAGCGGCGCATTTCGGGGGAGATGGACCCCGACCAGGTGCTGGTGGCCGGGGCTTTCCTGGACCCTGAAGCGCTGACCATCGGCTTCGCCCGTCGGTTCGCGACGTACAAACGAGCAACGCTCCTGTTTCAGGACCCGGACCGACTGAAACGCATCCTGCACAACCCCTACCGTCCGGTCCAGTTCATCTTTGCCGGGAAAGCACATCCTGCCGACGACGCGGGCAAGTATTTGCTCCAGCAGGTTTACACCTTTGCGAAAGACCCGGCGGTCGGTGGACGGATCGCTTTCATAGAGGACTACGATATGCACGTGGCCCGATATCTGGTCCAGGGGGTGGACGTCTGGCTGAACACGCCGCGTCGGCCGATGGAGGCCAGCGGCACCAGTGGGCAAAAAGCAGCCCTCAACGGGGTGCCCCATCTGAGCATCCTGGATGGCTGGTGGGATGAAGGATATAATGGGGTAAACGGGTGGGCGATCGCCCCACTGGAAGAAGGCGCCCCGGCGGATCAGGACGCCCACGACGCGGCCGAGTTGTACCGGCTGCTGGAAGAGGAAGTAGCACCGCTTTTCTACCATCGGGATCCGGACGGCGTCCCTCGGGGATGGGTTCGGGTGATGAAGGAAGCGATCCGGACGGCGGTTCCGTATTTCTGCACCCGCCGCATGCTGAAGGAATATACCACCCACTGCTATGTCCCTGCCGCGCGGGCAGCACAGGAGTGGGGGATATGATTCGTAAAACGTAAAGATTAAAACGTAAAGGGCAAGATACGTTGCGGGATTGTCATCCACCAGGGTATCACGCCGAACGGGCAGGCATCGCCCGTTGACGGATATTAGCGCCTCCTTATCCCTCCGGCTTTTGCCTTCTTGCCCTTCGCAAACCTGCCTTCTTGCCCCTCGTTTGGCCGCCTGCCCCAACCCCCTCTTTTGGAGGCTTGATTTTGGGCAAATGCCCCCTCACCCCCCTTGGTCCCCCCTCTCCCCCTGCCCTGCGGGCGGGGGAGAGGGGGATAGAGAGGGGTTTTGCGGGGCGGCGGCTTCGCCGCCGCCCCGCAAAACCCCATTTTTCTCCCCCCTCCCCG